>DAISXX010000008.1:0-15566 GCA_036825695.1 Patescibacteria group bacterium
ACGCGATCAGCTCCGAAAACTGCAGCGCGAACAGCGTCCCCTTGCTGAACGCCGAAAAATCATCATGGAACGCGCGCACGCGCCGCTTAAGCGCCCTGCTGACAAGGTTGCTTGCGACATATCCGACGGGCAGCGCGACGCACAGGAGGAGGAATAACGCGGGATTTCGCCAGAGGAGCATCGTCGAAAGCGCGACCGAGACGATGACGCCCGGCACGAACTGGCTAAGTAGCGCGCTCGCCATGCAATCGACGCGTTCCGTATCCTGCACGATGCGGGCATGCGTCTCCGCGCCGTCGAGCCGCGCGTAGCGTTCGCGACTCCAGGAGACGGCATTTTTCAGCAGATCGACGCGCAGCGCGAGGACCGACGATTTCACCGCTCGCAGCGTGACGTGACGGTTCAGGAGAACGACCGCGCCGCTGGCCGCGAACAGGAGCGGGATGAGCAGCGCGCGCCAGACGAGACCCGCCACGTCGCGTTCCGGCAGCACGCGGTCGAATACGGCCTGGACCGTGAGCGCGATCGGCACGAGCAGCGCGGCCTGGACGAATGACAAAAACGCGCTCGCGGCAACGAGACGCCGCTGTCCACGGCAATACCGCAGGTACGGCTTGAACGCGTCTAGCATAATCGGTCGAGAAAACCCTTGATCGCGAGCGCGGCCTCGCGGCTGTCGCGGCCGAGACGCAGGGAGAAGCACGGAACCCGCGCGACGATCTCGCGAAGGCGGGCGACCGTGTCCGTTCCCGCAAGCGGCAGCTGCATGAGGGTGGTGGGAACGAGCGCGAGCAGCGTCTCCATCTTACCCGCGGGCACGATTTCCGTTCGTTCGAGATGCGCGATCGTCGGGATCAGCACCGCCGAAAGCGGCGCGGAGGCAGGCAGTTGCTTCGGAAACGATTCGGACAAAAACACGATGGATTTCTCTCCCTCATTGTCCCACACGTGCGACCGAACGGCATCGAACGCGGGAACGCGATCCGGCGAAACCTTCGCGGACGCATAGAGGCTGTGCGTCACAACCGTCTCGCCGGACTGGACCGCAACATAGTCATCGCCGAGATACTCCATGCCGGCGAGCAGACAGGATAGAGCGGTCGTCGATTTGCCCGATCCTCCCTTTGCGGTGAGCAGCGCCGATGCGGTTCCCGTTCCGACGACGGCTCCGTGAACAAGATTCATGTTTCTGTCGGACAAGAACCAGTGCAAGATCGTCCGGATCGGCGCGGCGCTGACCCACGGAGGAAGCTCTGCGGCGTCGCGTGTCCAAAAATGCGCGACCTTCGACTCGGAATCGTAGAACGACAAGGATTCTTCCCCGCCAAGATAGGCTCCCTTGAATCCGTCGGCATTCTCCTGGCGCGCGTCCGTTTCCGCGTCGAATCGATACGCCAAATCGCTCCACGGAGACGCAAACGCGGCGACGCGCGTCGAATCCCAGAGCGACACGACGAGATCGGCCGTATCCGCGGCCGCGACCTCGTGATGCGCCAGCGCTCTGCCGAGTCTCTCGACGAACGCGTCGCCGTAAAACCGCAGACGCAACGTCCGTCCCGCGACGCGGTACGTTTTCTCGATCGGCGTCACGATTCGGCTGACCCGATCGAACGCCACCAAAAAAACGTCCGTGAAGTATGCCTTCCTGACGCTCGCGTAATTCAACGTCGCGATCTGGGATACGAAATTAGGCATGTGGTGCGCTTCGTGATCGCGTCAGCTGATTACGCACCGACGCGAGCAGGCCGTTCGTGAACGAATCCTTCGAATTCGTTATATTCGCGCCGTGCCTCCGGTACAGCATGGCGACCTCCTCAATTTTCTTCTCTTTTCCGCCGTACTCGGCGATACGCACGTGCCAATCAAAATCCTCTCCCTGGCGCATGGATTCGTCGAAAAGCCCAACCGCGTCAATCAGCGACTTCTTATACAGGCAAGAGGCGACCAGCGGCATCAGATACACCTTTTCCGATCGTTCCTCCTCCGGGGTTCCGACGGCGCGAATATACTGCGCGTAGCCGCGAACAAAGTCATAGTGGTCGTCCCGCAAATACGGAAGCATCGAGGAGACATGGTCATCCGTCCAGAGATCGTCGGCGTCCAAAAACCCAATGAGCGCGCCCGTCGCGCGGCGAATCCCGACGTTTCGCGCAGCGGCCTGTCCGCGATTCTCTTGCGTCACGGCCACGATCGCATCCCCGAACCCGGAAAGCACGGCCGCCGTCCCGTCGGTCGACCCGTCATTCACGACGATGATTTCCAGGTTGGAATATCCCTGACGCAGAATGGAGTTCACGGCGTCCGCGACGAACGGTTCCGCGTTGTACGCCGGAATGATGACGGAAACCCGCGGGTCCATACGCATTACGACTTGAGAATCGGCCAGCCGCGCTCATCGACGTCATGGATCGGGTCCGCAAGCAGCATCTGCTGCATGTCGTCATACTTCTGCACGGCGGGCGCGACGAACGCGGCGCGCACGGACGGCGTTTCATCGGCCTCGACCGAGGCGGGCGCGTCTTCGATCTCGACGATCAGGCCGTCGCCAAGCAGCACGCCAAGAAACGTCCGAACCGACTCGGTCGCCTCCCGCTCTTCGACCTCATGCGCCCGCATCAACGCCATAACCATCGCGTCGACCCCGGCCCTGGCCTTCACCAAGTTCCACACGGCCGATCCCGTCGCGTTGACGCTGTAATAATTTCCGGATTCCAGATTGATGATAATCGTCTCCCCTTCCAGCATCTCGCTGATGACCTTGGCATCGTTCGTCGCGTAGGCGTTTCCCATATCAAGCTCAATCCGGGTGAATACTATGGGCGCATTCTAAAAGAAACGCGCGTGATTGGCAAAATGACTTAGCGATCCTCATCGCGCCGCGCGAAGATCCGTCGCGACCCAAACGCGTGTCAGCGCTTCCCGCTCGGCCTCCAAATTTCCTCCCCAGCACTCCAATTCGAATTCGCCCGGCCGAAGCGCGAGCAACTTAAGCTTTCTGCCGTCGGACACCCTTCCGAGCAGGTAACGTCCCTCGTACTCGCTGTCGTGAATGGCCCAGGTCAGCGACGGCAGGGTGCATGTGGCGTCCGCAAGCATCTGATCCAACGAACGCTCGGTTCGAAAGACGACGGGTTGCACCGTCGACGACGGCTCGCCGACCCGCGCACGGTAATACCGCAGCAAGGCATCCTGGTCGCACGAGCGCTCAATTCCGTCCCGACCGTAATACGCTTCGACCCGACCCGGGTGCTCCTCGCGTGAAACGAGACCGAATTCATCCCAGCTTTTTCCGCCGGAATGCTCCAAGCCCTCGAGGGATTCAACCGCCATTTCCGAAGTCACGTACCCATCGGCAACGGCCGATTCGATCACTTCCCAAACCGCACGCACCTCCGGATCATCGGAGGGCGACTGGTGACGCGAAAAGAGGGATTGATTCATACGAATTCCATTTTACCCAACGCCACCCCGTCTGGCGACCCCCAAATCCAGACGCGCCGAAACTAATTGCCAATGACGACGGGAATCCTGAAGGCATCGTCGTTTTCATGCAATCCGGAAGGATTGTCCTTTTGCAAAACGAGCGTACCGGCATCGCCCACAATGAGCGGATCCGCGACGAACGTGATCGTGGCTTCGAACGGGACAAAATCGGTCGTCATCCAATCTCCGTTCGCCTGCGCGACCCCTTGCCCGAGCGTGTTTCCGTGGGCGTCCAAAAGATACACCGGAAAGCTCGCCTCAAAAAACCAAGAGCCGCGTGCGGTTCCCGCAACGCGAAGCGGGCTGCCGACCGTGGCGTTCGGCAACGGAGACTCGACCGTGACGTCGCTCCCCGTTTCACCGGATCCGTCGGACCAAACTACCGCTTTGATACCGGAAATTCGCAAGACGCTCTGCTCCACCTGCGGCTTGCAGCTGCACATGGTGATGGAAACGCCGGCCCAGGCGTCGATCGGAGCGATCGTGACGGTTCCGTTCGACTCCGTGAACGACGTCTGACCCATGACCGTGTGGCACATGCCGGTCGTCGATGCGTCGATCGTCGCGCGAATGATCTCTTCGACGGTGGGATCCGGCTTTGGAATGGTACCCGTGTGCACGACGGTCAGCGACGCGCGATATCCCTCGCTGTCCATGTTCGCCCCATCGCAATACGCGGTCGTTTTGGACGGAGAGGTGAGATACGTGAACGCGTAGTCCGTCAAATTGGACGCGTAATAGGCGGAGACTCCGTACAAGCAACCGCCGCCGACAACCAGAAGCGCGAATGCGGCGACGATGCGTTTATTCATATGTCCTCACACTACTCCTTATCCCGTTGAAATGGCAGCGCCCGCACGATACGTCACAAACTCCAGCTTCTCAAAGTCTTCGCGAATCGAACCTGTCTACTTGGAACGTCGATCAAGCATTGCCCGCACCGACGGGCTCACGGCCTTGTCCGTACGATGAACGCACCCGATCCAGCAGCACGGTCGACGCACGCCCTCCTTCAGTTCGGAGATCAGTCGTTTGAGGTGACGTTTTCTCGTCTCGTCTTTCTTTCCGGACGTAACCCAACAAATCCACTCGTTGCGCGCGAGCGGGGTAAGGCGTCCCCATGCGGCCAGCGCCGTCACGTCCGAAACAAGCGCCACGCGCATGTCCGTGGGCACCGCGTGGACCGTTCCAGAAGAAATCATTTGTTTCTTGGTCATACGAGATGCGGCATTTGGTACCTTCTGTCCTCACAGGTTCAGATTTGGTTTATTGATCGAGAACTAGGATTTATTTAAATACGTCATTGTTAGCTGCACGCACGTCGCGAATGTTCCCCACAGAAGATACGGAGCATTGGCGTAGACAACCCAACGGAGCTCAGGAACACCATGCCAAACCGCATAGAGTGCCCACGCGAGCGTGCCGACCACGAGCAGGATGTCGATCGACGCGAGGAAATTGTTTACCAATCGGAATTGTATGAGCGGGAACGCGAAGTTGAAAACGAGATTGAGCGCAAACGGCAGAGCCACCATCCACGGAATCTGCCTGATGCACGCCTTGTAAAAAACCGTACCGAACGAAACGGCAATAATCGCATAGAGAACCGTCCACACCGGACCAAAAACCCAGCTCGGCGGAGCCCACGAAGGTTTCAACAATTCTGCGTATCGTACTGATTCGTTCATAACAGTTATTTGTTCGGGCAGGTACTCTTACCGAGCGCGGCGTAAAGCCCACACCAACGAAAGATCGCTTCAAACAGAGCGAAGCCGGAGAAGAAAATGAGAATGGGGCTCCAGGTGGTGGTGATGGCCCACAGAAGTAATCCTACGCCGATCGCAAGGCGGAGCAAACGGTCGGCTTTGCCGATATTTCGAGTGGCTCCTCGGGGAGAATTCTTGGCGAATCGTTTTAAAATCGCGCGATAGAGAAGGCCGACCATGCCGGCAAAAAGATACATCACGACGATGAGCCCCCAGCCGAAGGGCGAAGCGATAAAGCCGATTGGCGATTCGTTGAAAAAGTTTTTCTTGAGCTCGGGGATCACCGTAAGCGCGTTGAGACCTTCGATGCCGTCAAATGCCTCTGTCTCACCGATGGCGAGCGAGTACTTGCTGTCATTGTCGCTGCTCCACACGCGGATCTCGTAGGTGCCGGCTTCGGCGCGGGCTTTGTACTCGGGCCCCATCCAGTACGTATCGGCGCCAAAGGGCTCGTAGAACTGTTTCCATTCGAAATTCGTACTGTCGAGGAGGGCAATTTCGTTCCCGTCCGTTCGCACCGCCGCGGAGACATCTTTCTTCTGCCCGGCGATATCCGGCACGAGGACATTGACATAGAGGTCAAACGCTTCGCTTGCTTGGATGACATAGACATCCGGCTCGCCGGAAAGCTTGCCGTAATAGGCTTTGGAAACTTCTGGATCAGGCACCGCGGTTTGTCTGCTTTCCACAAGGCGTGGCTGATGTGCAAATCCCGTGCTCGGAGCCCATAAAAACACCGCAAGCATGGTAAGCGCAAGAAAATTGTACCTATGGCGTTTCATAATGTTCGATTTCATATTCAGCTATTTCGAGACCCTAATAGGCAACCAAATAATTCTGCTCCGCCTGAACGCCTCGCCAAAGATCGTTAACCATTCCATGAAACGGCCAATGGATTGAACCGACGAACCGTACGACGGTTACCGTACACTCAATACGGCCGCAGCAATCATCATGCAACCGAGCGCGCCCACTGCCATGATGAGTGTTTTTGTAACAACCCAACGCGGTTCAGTTCCACCAAAAAGTACGGCGCTTACTTGCGTAGGAACAATGAAACCCAACCAGCAGAGGGCGGCAAACGCGTAAGCACCCCACGGACTTGTCGTACGGGCAAGCAGCATGGACAGAACGACCGTCGTAACGACCGTAACCACGAACTGCATGCCCAGCAACGGCCCCATGCGTTTCATCATCTTTTGTTGCTCCTCTTTTGAGACCGTATCAAATCCATGAATCTTGCCCCACGTTTTTCCAAACAGCGGCGTATACCACACTGCACCAAACACGAACTGCAGCATGGAGGCTACCAAGATCGCAACGTAGTTTACTTGCATAGATCGTCTGAAAATGAAGAATTTTACAAAGCATACATGGACACGCACGGGTGTCACAGCTCAATCATAACAAAACTCCAGCATCTCTGCAGGGGTTTTGTTGGCTCGGCGGGCGGGTAACCGCGATCCAGGAGTATGAGGACCACATCAGCATTCCGAGCCTCACAGCGGTCGACTCGTCTCATTGATTCCAGGCATAGAGACGATTTGATCCTTGGGATGCAATGGGTAAAAAAATCGATTGCGTCGTAGGTCGTAGTTGAGGGTATGCAGAGCGTCTTTGCAAGCGGCGTTGGGCCGTCAGGGGGCCACGTGAAAAAGCTCAAGGCTGACACTTTCATATCTACGATATTTTTCGTTGTAATTCTACAATATTATTTAGCTAAATTAAGCAAAATATGCAGAAATATTTTTATGAAATGGTGAACGGGTGCATCAACATCATTTTTTTTGGTTATGCTGCCATCGTGCTTGAGGGGTTCCTCGGGGCGGTCGTGCTCGTCGATCCGCAGGGCGAGATACGCCATACAAAGAGTTCCATGGTTCATTTTTCCACCGCGTGGGTCGAGGAGGCCCGCGAACGCGGCTTCGCCACAACACCGGTCGGCACGATAATCGCCAAAAGAACGGTCTGCGATCAGCATGACCCTCACCTTCTCGTCACGCAAGAACAAATATGTCGTAAACAGCTGCTCATCGAATCACCCACTGCGCTCCTGCAGCACTTTCTCTCACACTCGGAGGATTCAATGGTTCCCAAACTACATGTCGTCACGATCGGTACGCTCACGCTCACGCTTCCCATCCGCGAGGTTGCGCCCGGCATCTCGGTTGCGCTGTTCAACCCGCTCGGCGACTGGAAGGTGAACGAGGCGGCGGGCATCGAGCTCGCCAAGCGCATTCCTAACCACATCGATATCCTCGTCATGCCAGACGGCAAGGCGCAAGCGCTGCTTCACGTCATCGGTCGCGAATCGTCGCTTCCGACGATCATCGCGCGCAAAGAAAAGAAACCATACATGCGGGACACGATTTCCGTCACCGTGAAAAGCATCACGACTGACAAGCCGCAAACGCTGCACGTCGACGGCACAGACGCTGAAATCCTGAAAGGAAAACGCGTCATGATCGTCGACGATGTCGTCTCAACGGGCGGAACCCTCGACGCGATGAAACGACTGCTCGAACAGACCGGCGCCACGTACGAAGGAACGCTCGCCGTCTTCACGGAAGGTCCGGCCATTCGGCCCGACGTCATCGCGCTTGGAATTCTTCCGCTCTACTAACCTCTCGCCGGCTGCATCACTGTCGTGATGCAGCCGGTTTTCTCAATCAGAGATACCCTCCTGTCAAAGGAGAACTACGCCATCGCCTCCCGGAAAACAGATAACTCGTGCGGAGTATAACGAGCGAGTACGCTTGCTTGAGTACCCACAAAAAAGTGGCAATTGGTATAACGGCAGTCACGAGCCGATGATCACGGTAGAGTTTCAGACCATGTCAGAACAAAGCATTCGGTTCGAACCTATCGAATTTGGCGAACATAAACAAAAAACCGACACCATTACGGATGTTAGTTCTTTGTGGCTCGACGGACGGGTACAGGACTCGGTTTTGAGCAACCTTTTGGGAGCATTTACAGAGCCCCGCCGAGGCACCTAGGTCTGAGGATTTGAAGAGCTATAAAATGCGGAAATGTGACACCGCTACTTCTTTTGAGATTGATGAGAAAAAATAACAATATAGGCAACTAGCGCGTAAACTGGAATTATCAGATTAGGAACCGGATCATTGATCATTAAAACTTTAATATTATTTTGAAGCAAAACAATGAGGAGAATAGCGACTATGGCAAGAATTTCTAGTGTTTGTTTCGCAGAGGACGGAGCAGACAGCCCAAGCATTCGCTTTTTGGCAGATTTATATGCCAACGAACCCAAGATCATTATTGCTCCAGCAATCAATCCACTATTGGGATTAACTAAACCACCCAAAAAACTTAATATTCCAAACACTAATGCAATATTTGAACCCAGAAAACGTTTGTCCACATGGAACCCATTCCCAGTTTTTTTCGATTCGTTCTCCATAACCTGTAGGTTGAATTATTAAATTGATCAATATTCCAAATAGACATTCTGTAGAATATCAGATTAGACCACCACGCACGAGTAAAAAGATAATCTCAAGCCTTGGCGGTCATCTCGCAACAGCAAAGGTCGCAGAAATCATGCCAGATTACTATATAAACGCGCTTGACCAAGAACGGCACGAAATCCTCACACACATCTTTACCGAACTCACATTGTCGAACGATCAATTTGGATTCGTTCCAAAATACGCCTATTTACGGCTGTTTCAAAGACATGACAAAAAGAAAACACACCTTGCAACGCAAGATGTGGTTTCTGGCTCCGAGGCTGGGATTCGAACCCAGGACCAATGGATTAACAGTCCACTGCTCTACCGCTGAGCTACCTCGGAACATTTTCGTCTAGCCACTTTCGACCGTGTCCACCCTTCAAAAAGCGCTCACGACGAATGGCTTCCGCTTTGACCTCGTAGGATTCCGCATGAACGATCGTAAACGGCCCGTTTCGCCTTGTCCAGACGTTTGATCCGGTCAGGTGATCATTCAGTCGTTCGATTGCCGACTTTGAAGTATAACCAACGTACCGTTTGCCGTTCGTTACACTTTTCAAGACGTAAACCGTGAACATATCGCGGACAGTCTCAGCCGGAGGCTGACCAGCCCTTGTTGTTGTTTTTTGTGAAGGGTGGCTGGCACTGCTCTACCGCTGAGCTACCTCGGAACGTTGGGTATTTCTACCGCGTCGAGAGTATATCAGGGTCTTTTTCATCATGCAAGATCGAGATATCTGGTATACTTTAGCGACAAATCTATGTTTCACAAACAACATCCGTTCATCAAGTTGATCAAGAAGGACATCTGGATCGCCATCGGCCTCGTGATGATCTGGCGCGGTCTTTGGTACGTGTTCGACGGGATCGACGTCTGGCTGTTCGGCGGAAGCCATGCGTTATCCGGCGTGTTTGGCATCGTCGTCGGCATCCTGATCCTGTACATCCCCGACCGCGACCTGAAGGAAATCGAGCGCTTATGAAGTTCGTTCTCCAGCTCTCCGGTCCCTCCTGCTCCGGCAAATCGACCATCGAGGCCGCGCTTGGCGAGCGGCTGCCGGGGACGTATCTTGTTTCCTATGACAAGCTGAAGTGGCAGCTGTTCGGATACCACCGCGACACGGACCGGGAGACGATCAAGGACTTGCTGTTTGGATTTTACGAAGTCGTCTGCGAAAACGGGCTGAACGTGTTCACGGACACGTATCTCCGCGACGAGGAAGAATATCTGTCCTACCGAGAGATCGCGGAAGCGAACGGCTACGCGTTCGTTTCCGTCCGGATCACGGCGCCGGAGGACGTGCTGATCGAGCGGTTCCGAGAACGCGTCGCGAAGGCGACGGCCGCGGGCAGCAAGACCATTTCCGTGACGGACGAAGCCACCTATCGCAAAAACCTGACCATGCCCGCGTACGCTCCGCCGGACGCCAGAGTGTTCGACACGTCCGTGCGGTCCGTCGACGAAATCGTCGAGGACATATTGAACCTCTTGTGAAAACCCGCCTCAACAAATATCTCGCTGACCGCGGCGTTTGCTCGCGCCGCGAGGCCGACCGGCTCATCGAGGCCGGCGACGTCGTGGTGAACGGACAGCTTGCCGGGCTTGGCGTGCAGGTGGATGAGAACGACGAGGTGCGCGTGAAGGGCGCGATCGTCACGGCGGCGGCGCCGAAACTCCTCGTCCTCGCGTTCCACAAGCCGGTCGGGATCATTTCAAGCGTGGATCCGACGAAGCGCGACAACATCCTGTCGTTTCTCGGACGCACGGACCACATCTTCGCGATCGGCCGCCTCGACGTCGCGTCGTCCGGCCTTCTCCTGCTCACGAACGACGGACGTCTCTCGGAAAAAATCACGCAGCCAAAGTACGAGCACGAAAAGGAATACGTCGTGACCGTCGACAAGGACATTTCCGACGCGGCGCTCCAGCAGATGCGCGACGGGATGATGATCCTCGGTTCCATGACGAAGCCCGCGAAGGTGACGCGCGTCCCGGGCCGCACGCGATCGTTCCACATCATTCTCACCGAGGGCCGCAACCGGCAGATCCGGCGCATGTGCGAGCAGCTTGGGCTGAACGTCATCAAACTCGTGCGCGTGCGCGTCATGCACATTCTGCTCGGCGACCTTCCGGAGGGCGCGACGCGGCCGCTGACTCAATCCGAGACCGATGAGCTCCTGCGAAACACGAGCGAATCGTGATAGAATGAAGACAATATGAACTCACGCATCCTCACGTCCGCCGTCCTTCTTTCGCTGATCCTCTCCCCCTCCCTCGTGCCGACCGCCGCGCGCGCCGCGGGCTGGGCCGAGATCGATTCGCCCACGAGCCGCACGCTCACCGCCGTCGACGCGTACTCCGACACGATCATCGCGGTCGGCTACGACGGCACGGTGGCTTGGTCGGATGACGGCGGCGACACCTGGTCGGACGGCGATTCGAATAGCGGCGTTGACCTGTACGGCGTGGCCGTCATCAACGCGGACGACGCGGTGGCCGTGGGTGCGGACGGAACCGTCATCGCCACGGACGACGGTGGCAACACGTGGGATGATGCCAGCCTGTCCGGACTTTCCGCCACCGAGGAAACGTACGCGGTACGCGCCATATCGATGGGATCCTCCACGGTCGGATTCGCGGCCGGCGAGAATGGTCTTCTGCTCAAGACGACGAACGGCGGCTCTTCGTGGTCGCAAGTGACCGATCCGAGCGGCGACGCGACCGACTACAACGCCGTCTACGCCGCAAGCGCCACCACGGCGTGGATCGCCGGCGACGGCGGGGTCATCTACAAGACGACGAACGGCGGGACCTCGTGGACCGCGGAGGAATCCGCTACCACGGACGACATCCAGCACCTCTCCTTCAGCGACTCCTCGCACGGCTGGGCCGTCGGCGAAGGAACGACGCTCGAAAAGACCACGAACGGAGGCACCACGTGGAGCGACGTCGCCGTCTCCGAGCTGGACGACTCCGACGCGATCCAGGCCGTGTCGTTCCGCGATACCAACAACGGCATCCTCGCGAGCGCGGACAACGAGCTGCTCCAGACGGATGACGCCGGCGCGAGCTGGAACAACGTCGACGCGTCCACCTCGCTTTCGCTCACGAGCATCCTGGCCGTCTCGTCCACCGAGTGGTGGGGCGTCGGCGAAAGCGGCACCATCGCCCGCTATGACGCCTCCGCGCCGACCAAGCCCGCGAGCTTCGACGTCGAGGGCGACAACGACGCGGTGGTCGACACCACGCCGACGTTCACCTGGAGCGCGTCCACGGACGCCGGATCTTCCATCGACCATTACGAGTTCAAAATGGATTCGGGATCGTACCACGACGTCAACGACGTCACGTCCTACACCTATGCCACTGCCCTGTCGAACGGCGACCACACCGCGTATCTCTACGCCGTGGACGCGGCCGAAAACGGGTCTTCCGTGGCGACGCTCGCGTTCACCGTGGACGCGGACACGACAAGCAGCGGCTCCCCCGACGTCAGCACGCTGACGCCGACCACCGCGGTAAAGGGCCAGACCGTCACGTTCTCCGCGCGCGTTTCCGACGACGGCACCGTCGAGTCATGCGACTTGTACGTGGACGGGACGAACGCCAAGACCATGAACGTGAAGACGGACGTGACCTACGTCGGAGACGCGTTCTCGACCACCGGCGAGCACACGATGTACGCCCGCTGCACGGACGACGACGGCAACAAGACGAGCGGCGCCGAGGTCACGGTCACGGTCTCGAACACGTCGGCCTACGCGACGCCGGGCAACATCATCAAGATCGGATGCGCGGGCGACGTGTACGTGAACGACCCCTGCACGTCCGTCTACTACTACGGCAAGGACGGCAAGCGCCATGCCTTCCCGAACGAGTACACGTTCAAAACCTGGTTCGAGGACTTCGACGACCTCGTGGTCCTCTCCGCCTCGGCCATGGCCGACATCCCGCTCGGCCGCAACGTCATCATCCGGCCGAACGACGACGTGCTCGTGAAGTTCTCCACGAGCTCGGTGTACGTCCTTTCGTACCTCGGCGTGCTGCGCCCGGTCGCCAACGCGGAAATTGCCGCGGCGCTGTTCGGCAGCAACTGGGTCTCGGACATCGTCATCGTCCCCGACGTCTTCTACGGCAACTACCGGATCGGCAGCCTGCTCGAAAGCAGCGCCGACTATTCCGCGAGCCAGGCCCGAAGCGTCACGAGCTCCATCGACGCGACGTTCTAACGCGAACCAAACGCCCGGCGTTGACCCGCCCGGGCGTTTTTGGTACGGTCGCCGCCACGGAGTCCCCATGGAAACAGATCCGAAGACCGACCGCTGTTCCCTGCGCGTCGGCAAGGCCAGGCTCGATTACGCGTTCACGCCCGCCGTCGGTTCCGGCGGAACCGTCGAGGCGTTCACCCGCTCGGGCGAGCGCGTCTTCCTCGCGGAGTCGCCGAACATTCGTGGAATGATCGCGTCCATCCGAGCCGGCGACGCGAAGCGTCCGACGAACGTCACGCGCGTCCAGGCCTCCTACGCCGCCGACGAATACGACGGCATCTTCGTCGCCATGTGGCTCCTCGGCCGCCGCCCCGTCATCCCGCACCGCTCGCACACGTACCGCACCGTTGTCGTGGAACGGGACGCGAACAGGCAGCCGCTTCGGCAAGAATTGCGCCACCGCTTCGGCTTCTCGAACGGCCAGCTCGCGACCGGCCTCTCTCGGCTCATCACCACGGTCTACGGCGTGACGCCCGAGGCCATCCCCGCCTGATCCCGAACCTCGGGATTTTTTCTATTGCGAACGTAAAAAAAGAGGGGCCTTGAGTGGCCCCGTTAGCGGTCTGCCTCCCGGATGGAGAGGTTCCAATGATGGCCGTAGATGGCCCACGCGAGCTTGCTGGCCCAGCTGACCTCGTGCAGGCGGCCGAGGCCGACGAGCTCGGCGAGCTGGGGCCTGGTGCCGACCGGAATGGTGTCGGAGCAATAGGTTCGGTCCACCGGACAGTCCGGCGCGGCGAACAACGTCGGGGCGTCTCCGCACAGAACGCCGTGGGTCACTACCGCGAACACATGTGCCGCACCGTACTGCTCCTTCATCGGGCGGGCGGTGTCGATATTGGTCTTTCCCGTTGCGATCTCGTCGTCCACGCACAGGACGGTCGATCCACGGATCGACTCGACGTCGCCGTACAACTCCATCAGCTTCGACTCCGTGCTGGACTTCCGACGCTTCACGCCACGTGCGCGAGGGATCTTGATGCGAAACTCATCCTCGATCTGATCGATCACCTTCTCAAAGCGTTTCTGCGCGCCTTCGTCCGGGAACGCGATCACGATCGGCAGACCGAGTTTGATCGCGTCTTCCACGGCACGACGGATGACGCGGCGCACCAGCGGGATCTCAACGATGAGACCCGTGGTTCCTCCCATGACGACCTGCGGCGCATGGAGGTCGGCGGCAATGATGCGGCTAAGCCCGACGTCCGGGCCAGTCGCGGCCGCACGGAGCATCTCGATGATGAACGGCGGCAGGGCGAACTCGAGCCCGCCCTCGTCCTTGTCCGATCGGCTGAGCGGGAAATATCCCTCCACGAGCGCGATGCGCTGCGCCCGCCGTCCGGCGAGATAGCGCAGGAGCATCATCGTCCGCATCAGCATCTGGTCCGTGCCGGGACCGCTCCCGATCACGACGCAGTCGTGTCCGCCGACGTGGCGCTTCCCGAGCCGCAGGAACGGCTCCCCGCTCGACCGGTAGTCGAATTCGGGACTGGCGATATCCACGGGCGTGACCCAGCGGTCTTCCGCGGGCTCGCTCCCGATCTCCTGGATCTTCTCGGCGACTTGCTCGGCGACGCGCATGAACCCGGGCATGGGAACGAGCGTGAGGCCGCCGTTCCGATTGAATTGACCCTCCATGGTGAGAACCTCCGCGCGGAGTGAACCATAAAATTCGCTTCGTGTCAACCCGTCCGGGAAAGAAAAAAGAGCCGTAAGGCCCTAGTCGGCGGTGATGTTGACCGGACGGACGCGGCACAGTTCCCGACGCATGCGGCTCTCGTCGAACCAATAGTCCGGACCGAGCCAGCGCACGTGGTTGCGGACGCTGTCGACCGCATTCCCGAGACATTTCGACGCGCCGGGCGACGGCGAGGGGATGCAGTTCGCGGGCATGTCGTTCGGCGCGACGATGCGCTGGGCCTTCAGGAGCGTGCCCGTATTGAGGTCGATGAGCTGGCCGCGGATGCCGCCGGCGCCCTTCGCGACACGGAGCATGCTGGCGCGCATCGTCGGAATGACCTTGCGCGCGGCGAGCGCCGCGAACACGTACTTGCCGACATACGGCAGCTCGTAGAGCAGGTTCTTGAAGCCGAACAGCAAGAGGTGAAGGTTGAACAGAACTCGCGCCAAACCCCAGAGACCACGCGGCGTCATGGTGCCGACGCGCAAGAACTCCCAGATGGTCTTCCACGAGCCGCGCTCGAGGAACGGGAGCGGCATGGCCGTGGGGCCGAACCGCATTTCCGTCCGACGGTTCACGTCCGGATCGACGTGCGCCGCGGCGAACGGAATCTCCGGGTCCTGGAACCCGTACACCTTCGCGTCGACGCAGGTGCGCGCGACGAAGTAGCTTCCGGCGACGGGCAGCATGGCGTACTCAAGCCCGAACCCGAGCTGGTGCGCCACGAGCAGCGAGCCGTTTCCGGCCGCGATCTCGAGCGTCCGCACGTCGTAGCGGACGCCGTTCGCATGGATGGCGAATCCGTTCTCCGTCCGTTCGACGCGCTCGACCTCCGTGTCGAAGTGCACCTCCACGGTCTTGCCCATCGCCTTCGCAGCCTCCATCGCC
>DAISXX010000009.1:0-14149 GCA_036825695.1 Patescibacteria group bacterium
GTGCGCGATGGCGTCGACGCCGTACGCGAGGCCGCTCACGATGACGACGCCCGAGGTCGCGATCGGCGCCACGAATTCCTCGGTGACGCGCGTTCCGTACGCGGTCGGTTGGCGCGAGCCGACGACCGCGAGGTGCGCGCGGTTTTGGTCGGGAAGGGTGCCGCGCACGAAGAGGACGGCCGGAGGGTCGAAGATGGTCTTGAGCGCGGCGGGGTAGGCGGCGTCGCGGACGGTGACGGCGGTGACGGAGTGTTCGTCGAGTCGCGCAAGCTCGGCGTCCGGATCGATCGACGCGCGTTCGAAGACGAACTGTTCCGCGAGCTTCGCGTCGATTCCGGCCGCGACGAGCTCCGCGGCCGGCGCGTCGAACGCTTCTCGCATCGTCGGGAACGCCGTGGCGAGCTTGCTGACGCGAACGGATCCGAACTTCGGGAATCGGACGAGTGCAATCCAATATTTCAAATCATCCATACCGAAAACGGAGTCTCGCGACCCCGTTAAATGAGTTTCTCAATCTCGTCCGCCGCGCGACCGACGATCGTCGGCAGCGCGTCCTCTTCCTCCTTCGACCAGCGGCCGAGCACCCAGACGCCGAGCGGCACGTTCGGGTTGTCGCTGCGCCCGATGCCGACGCGCACGCGTTTGACGGCCTCCGTGCCAAGATGCTCGAAAATGGACTTCATCCCGTTGTGTCCGCCGCTCGTTCCTTCCTCGCGCACGCGGATTTCGCCAAACGGCAGGTCCGCGTCATCGTACGCCACGATCACGTCGGCGACCGTCATGTTGGTCTGGCGCAGCGCGGCCGCGACGGCCGTGCCCGAGAGGTTCATGAACGTGTCCGGCTTGAGCGTGCGCGCCTTCGTCCGTTCCAGCCCGCGACGCTGCAGCTCGTCGACGACAAGAAAGCCCACGTTGTGGCGGGTGCGCTCGTATTCGGTTCCCGGGTTGCCGAGGCCGACGATGAGTTTCATAAGGGAGTCGTGGAGTCAAAAAGTCGTAGAGTCGGAGAGTGTCGAGTCAGGGTGACTCTTTCACTTTTCGACTCTACGACTCTATCACTACTTCGCCCGCGCCGTCATCCCCTTGATGTTGATGACGATCGGCGTGCCCGACATGTCGAACTTGCCGCGGAGGCGATTCTCGAGGAAGCGCAGGTAGCTCGGGTGCAGCACGTCGAGGCGCTTGGCCTTGATGTGGAGGTTGAATACGGGCGGCGCGATGGCCACCTGCTCCATGCCGAGGATTTCCGGCGGCTTCGGACCCTTGCCGCGGCTCGGCAAGTGCGCGCGCACGGCGGAGCGCCAGTACTTCTCGAGCTCGCCTTCCGGAATTTCCGTGTGACGGTGCTTCTGCACCTCGTCGACGAGGTCGAACAGCTCCGGGATGCGCTGGCTCGTCTTCGCGGAGACGAACACGACCGGGGCGAACGCGATGAAGGGAAGGGTGCCGGCGATGTGCTCGCGCACGCGGTTGATGGTGTTCGGGGTCTTGTCCTTCACGAGGTCCCACTTGTTGGCCACGATGATCACGCCCGCGCCCGACTCCTTGATCAGGCCGGCGATCATCTTGTCCTGCGTGCCGATCGGCTCGGTGATGTCGATGATGAACAGCGCGACGTCCGTCTTGCGCAGGACCTTCTCGGTACGTGCCGCGCCTTGCTCCACGAGTCCGCCCTGCTTCTTCATCTTCGCGGTCTTGAGGAGACCGGCGGTGTCGATGAGCGTGTACTCACGGCCCTTGAACTCGATGAGCACGTCGTTCGGCTCGCGCGTGGTGTGGGCGATGGGGCTCACGATGAAGCGCTGTTCGCCCATGACCGCGTTCAGGAGCGACGATTTGCCCACGTTCGGCTTGCCGACCACCGTGACGCGCACGGCCTTCACTTCGGAGAGCTCGGCCGGCTTCAGACCGATGTCCTTCAGTTTGTCGTAAATCGCGTCGAGCAGGTCGCCCGTTCCGGTGCCGCGCAGGGCGGAGACCGGGATCGGCGCCGGCAGCGCGACAAGGCGCCAGGACGGATCGTTCGTGGCATTGCGCGCGGCCGGCGTCTCGGCCTTGTTTCCGACCACGATGACCGGCTTGCCGGACTTCATGAGCCTGTCCGCGAGCTGACGCTCGATGGGGAGGGGGCCCTGCTTCATGTCCACCACGAACAACACCACGTCGGCGTTCTTGATGGCAAGGTCGGCCTGCTTCACGACGTTCAGCTCGATCTCATCCATGTTGTCCATGTCGAGGCCGCCCGTGTCGATCATCTTGACCACCATGCCGCGCCACAGACAAATGCCTTCCTTGCGGTCGCGGGTGGTGCCGGCGACGTCAGAAACAATGGCCGCCTGTCGTTCGAGCAGGCGGTTAAACAGGGGGGATTTGCCCACGTTGGTACGTCCAACGAGCGCGATGGTAGGAATGTGGGGTCGAGGCATATTACTTTACGGCGACATCCGCCGAATTCTGCCCCAGAATCACCAAAAAGTCAATGTTCTTCTCCGTGGCAAGGGTCTGGTATTCGCCTGAAGAGACGGAAATCCCTTTCGGAACGACATTTCCGGAGATCATGTAGCCCGTAGCGGACATGGTAACTTCGGCTTTTAGCGTATCCTGGAGGGTTTTCAGCTCATCCGGTTTTTCGCCGTCCGTCAGGTCGTATACGACCGTATGCTGGTAGTCGCGCGCCGCGGCGTTTCCGATCTTCGTGACGTCGTATCCCTCGGTTTCGAGCAGCTGTGACGCGCGGAAGGCGAGACCGGTGACCGTCGTGCCGTTTTGGATTTCCACCTTTACGAACTTCGGTTGCTCGGTGGCGGCGGCGCTCGTGGCCACGGCCGTCGAGCCGGCCACGTCGACGAGCAGGTTCGCGGCCATGGTGCGAACCGGCGTCCAGTCGTCGTTCTTCGGGAGCAGCACGTACGCGCCGTTGAGCGACGTGGCATAGAGCGGCGACGCGTCGGACGAGTCGAGCACCTTGTTCGCCATCTTCGACGTGTCGACGTCCTTCAGCTTGGTTGCGAGCTGCAGAAGTTCCCAGCCGGAAATGTTGGTGGCGATGTTGTCCTTCAGCGTGTCGAAGATGGTCGTGATGCGCGCCGGGTTGAGCAGCGTTCCGGCGGAGAGCAGCTTCTCCTTAACCGCGGCGATAATTTTTTGTTGGCGGCGCGCGCGGGCGAAGTCCGAGCCCTCGCCGTTGTTGCCATGGCGCGAGCGGACGTACTTGAGCGCGGTCTCGCCGTCCATCTGCGCCCATCCCTCGGTGAACGAAAGCGCCTCGTAGCGGCAGCCGTACGTCGGCGCTTCCACGGTCACGGTCTCGCCGGTGTCCGGATCGGTCTGCTCCTGCTCCTCGAACGTTCCGCAATCCGCGTATTCCTTTCCGAGGATCGGATAGTCGGCGTCCTGGAACGTCTGGTCGACGTAGATGTTCACTCCGCCCACGTCGTCGATGAGCTTCGCGAACCCGTTGAAGTCGACGCGCACGTAATAATTGATTTCCTGGTTCAAAATTCCGCCGATGACCTCGCTCGCGAGCACGGGGCCGTAGCCGGTCTCCTTCTTCTCGCCGTAGTAGTTGGCATGGTTCACCTTTCGGTATCCCTCGTTTGGGATCGGCACGGCCATGTCGCGCGGCACCGAGAGCATGCCCACGGCGTCGGTGGACGGCTGGTAGGAGGCGAAGATGATGGTGTCGGTGAGCTGCGGGCCGTCGTGTCCCTCGCCGCCGATGCCGAGCAGGAGGAAGTTGATGCGGTCGTTCTTCTCGCCCTTCAGCATCCGGTCGCCCGCGCCGACGAGGTGGCGGATGGTGGCGAACAGGGACATGTGCCCGTATCCGGATCCGTCGGCGCTCGAGTCGACGTTATAGGAAAGCGCGGAACCGGCCACGGACAGAAAAATGGCGAGCGTCAAAAACACCCGTCCGAACAGGCCGAACGGCTTTTTATGGGTGGGCGAAAGCTGATACTTCTGACGAAGAAGATCGATTTTGATTTTCTCCATAGCGGGACGCGCATATTATAACAAAAACACCCCTCTTGGGAAGGGGTGCTTTTGGTGGATGTTGGTGGGCTCGAACCACCGACCTCACCGATGTGAACGGTGCGCTCTAACCAGCTGAGCTAAACATCCGTGTGGCGGGAGAATAACACAGGCTCGGGATGTGTTCAAGGCCCGTGGCGTGTCACCCTTGCCCCATGCCAAAATCCGTGATACTCTGGAGGAGATTTCATCATTACCCACATGTCCCTCTTTTCGCGCCACCACGATCCTACGAACACCATCTGGCATCGCAAGTTCGGCCCCGTGGCCGGGGCGGTGGCGGTGTTCGTTCTGGAGGTCCTGCAGATCATCATCATTTCGGCGGCGATCATCATCCCCATCCGATACTTTCTCATCCAGCCGTTCTACGTGAAGGGCGCGTCGATGGAGCCGAACTTCTACGATCACGAGTACCTGATCATCGACGAGCTCTCCTATCGCCTCCGCGAGCCGTTGCGCGGAGAAATCGTCGTCTTCCGCTATCCGCGCGACCCGAGCCAGTTCTTCATTAAGCGCGTGATCGGGTTGCCGGGAGAAACCGTGGAGGTCACCGACGCGCACGTGGTCATCTACAACGACGAGAATCCGAACGGCAAGGCGCTTGACGAGGAGGATTATCTCGACGGCGTGCTGACGCAGGGAAAGAAGAAGATCACGCTCGGTCCGGACGAATACTTCGTCATGGGAGACAATCGCGACGAGAGTCTCGATTCCCGCAGCTTCGGTCCGGTGAAGAAGGATGAGGTGATCGGCCGCGTCTGGGTTCGCGGATTGCCGCTCTCGCGCGTGAGCACGTTCGACGTTCCAACGTATAATTTCTGATATGCCCAAGAAACCGATTGTGAAGAAAGTTGTGGAAGAAAAGGAAAAGCCGGCCGCCGCGGCTCCGGTTGCGGCCGCGGGCGAGGCTCCGGTTAAGAAAGGGAAGGCGCCGCCGGAATTGCTGCGCGGGTTTCGCGACATTCTCGCGGAAGACCAGGGCCGCTGGGCCTTGGTGCGCGACACGGTTCGCGCCATGGCCGAGGCGTACAGCTTCGACCACATCGAGCTGCCGCTCTTGGAGCGCGCGGACTTGTTCCAGCGCACGCTCGGCAAGCAGACCGACGTGATCGAAAAGGAGATGTACGCGTTTGAGGACCCGTCCGGCGACCTCGTGGCCATGCGTCCGGAGGCCACGGCGTCGGTTGCCCGCGCATACGTGAACCACGGCATGTTCAATCTGCCCCAGCCGGTGAAGGTGTGGTACGAGGGACCGATGTTCCGCCACGACCGCCCGCAGGCCGGACGCTATCGCCAGTTCAATCAGTTCGGATTCGAATCGCTCGGCGTCCCGGATTCCATTGTGGACGCGCAGCTGATCCTCATTGCCGCGCGCATCTTCAAGACGCTCGGCATCAACATCACCGTACAAATCAATTCCATCGGCACGCCGGAATCGCGCAGCGCGTACCTTACGGAGCTCGCGAGCTACTTCCGCCCGCATCGCAACAAGCTGTCCGAGGACGATAAGCGCCGCCTGCAGAAGAACCCGCTGCGACTTCTCGACAGCAAGGACCCGGCTACGGTCGAGCTCCTCGCCGGCGCGCCGCAGATTCTCGACTGGCTCGACGAGGAATCGAAGCAGCACTTCATGAAGGTGCTCGAGTATCTCGACGAGGTGGAGGTTCCGTACCAGCTCAACCCGCATCTCGTCCGCGGATTGGACTATTACACGCGCACCGTGTTTGAGATTTGGGAGGCGGGCGACGAGGGCGAGCGCGCGCAGAACGCGCTCGGCGGAGGCGGACGTTACGACGGGCTCGTGGAGCTCATTGGCGGGCGCCCGACCCCGGCGTGCGGATTCGCGATCGGCATGGAGCGCGTCGTGAAGGCACTCGCGGACCGCAATATCGACCCGGAGCCGCGCGCGAAGGCGCAGGTGTTCTTCGCCCAGCTTGGTGACGCCGCGCGCCGCGTGGGATTGCGCCTCGTGGAAGAGTTCCGCGTGGCCGGCATCCCGGTGGCGGAGGCGTTCGGCAAGAACGCGCTCAAGGCGCAGCTCGAGGTCGCGAACAAGCTCGCGGTCCCGTACGCGCTCCTGCTCGGCCAGAAGGAAGTGCTCGACGGTACCATTATCATCCGCGACATGGATTCCGGCGCGCAGGAAATCGTCGACTCCGCGAAGATCGTCTCCATCATGCAGCGCAAGCTCGCGTCCACCGAAGGGGTGACGCGGCCGAGCCAGGACGTGGTGCAGTAGAAGGGTATTGACGTTCTGAACCCTCTTTGCTATCATCCCGACATCTTAATATAGAAAGGAAGGTGCAACGATTGTGGTAGATGTTAAACGCCGAAAAGGAGAAAGCTTTGACGCCCTGTTGCGCCGGTTTACCCGTCGCGTCCAGCAGAGCGGAAACATGCTTGAAGCCCGCAAGATCCGGTTCCATAAAAAAGAACCGTCCGGCTACAAGCAGCAAGTGAGCGCGCTCCGCCGCCTCGAAATGAAAGAGAAGCGCGAGTATCTCATCAAGGCCGGAAAGTTCGTCGAAGAGCCGCCGAAGCGCGGACCTCGCCGTTAATCCGATCCATCGTGTATAATGGAGGCAACCGCAAGGCTTGCCTCCTTATCGTTATATGACCATCCAAGAACAACTGACCGTCGACATGAAGGACGCGATGAAGGCGCAGGACGCCGAACGTCTTTCTACCGTCCGCATGCTGAAGACCGCGCTGAAGAATAAGCAGATCGACGCGATGCGCGAGCTCACCGAGGACGAGGTGATGGCCGTGATCAAGACGCAGATCAAGCAGCTCAAGGACGCCAGCGAGACCTTCCGCGCCGCGGGGCGAACGGAAACGGTCGAGGCGAACGAGCGCGAGATCGCCACGCTTGAGAAATATCTTCCGGCACAGATGGACGAAGCCGCGCTTTCGCAAATCGTGAAGGACGCGGTGACGGCCTCGGGCGCCACGAGCAAGGCGGACCAAGGGAAGGCGATGGGCGCGGCCATGAAGGCCGTCGCCGGCCGCGCGGACGGCAACCGCGTGAAGGCGATCGTCGAGTCGATGCTCACCGCGTTCACGCTCGCCGCCATGTTGGCGCTCACCGCGCATCCGGCGCTCGCCGCCGCGCAGGACGCCGCGTTCGCCGCCTCCGGCGTGCGGATCATGCGCGTGTTCCTCATGCTGATGGGGATCGTGTCCGTGAACTTCATCATCATGGGCGCGGTTTCCGTGATGACCGCCTCCGGGCGCGACCACGGCCATCACCACGGGCTGCAGCAGATGGCGATGGGCATTTTCGGAACCATTCTCATGGCCGGACTCATCGTGATCGCGACCGCCGCGTTGCAGCGTCTCGGCTAACCGCATCTATCCACAGAGCCGCCTTCTATCGAGTGAGGCGGTTTTGTTGTAGAATGGTGTGGACGACGAATCGTCCGTACGATGTCTTTCTTCAACCTTCCGCGACGTCATCGTTTTCTCATCGGGGCCGCGTTTTGCGTCCTCGCGCTTTCTGCGTTTGCGTTCGGGCATCCGGCGCTCGCGCAGACGCTTTCCGCCACCGACCAGCTCAACCAGGTCGCGACGGGCGGCGGCCTTCCGACGGTGAGCGCGCCGATCATCATCGCGCGCATCATTCGCGTGGTGCTCGGGACGCTTGGCATCATCTTCACCATCGTCGTCTTGTACGCCGGGTTCATTTACATGACGGCGCAGGGCGACGACACCAAGATCAAGACCGCGAAGGCGATGATCAAGAACGGGATCATCGGCCTGATCCTTTGTCTGCTGTCATTCACCATTACCACGTACATTCTCGACCGCCTGGTCGAGGCGGCGGGGCTTACGGGCGGGTCGACCTCGGTCACGAGCCAGTACGGCGAGCCATTGTCCGGTTCGCTCGGCGCGGGAATCATCGAATCCACGTATCCGGAACGCGACGCCATCGATATTCCGCGCAACACGCGCATCTACGTCACATTCAAGGAACCGATCGACCCGGCCTCCATCATTGCGGGGTATGACGCGAATCCCGCGTCGACCGATCTCAATACGGACAACGTGTCGATCGGCCCGACCGATTCGACCGTTGGGTCGGCCCTCGCGTCGACGGACGTGATCGTCACGACGAACGACGACCATACCATCTTCGCGTTCGACCCGGTCCCGAACCTCGGTTCGTCCGTCGAGGATACCAATTATACGGTCACGCTTGGGAGCGGCATTCAAAAGTCCAACGGCCTCGCCGCGTTTTCGGGGGCCTATTCAGACGGATACCGCTGGTCTTTCGAGGTTTCCACGCTCATCGACCTCACGCCGCCGACGGTCGTGTCGGTCATTCCGCGATCGGGCGCGGACGAGGCGCGCAACGTGACGGTCTCCATCACGTTCTCGGAGGCCATGGACCCGGTGGCCTCCACGGGAACGTCCCCGACGTTCCGTAACATTGAGGTGGCCTACGGCGATGATGTCGCGTCGGCCACGAACGAGAAAGGAACCTTCGCCATCTCCAACGGATACCGCACGGTGGAATTCACGCCGGATGAGGCGTGTGGGCAGGATCCGTGCGGCGATACCATCTACTGTTTGCACGGAAACGAAACCATCTTCGTCACCGCGCATGCGGCCACGCTCGGCACCGATCCTCCGCAGGCATACAGCGTCTCGGCGACCTTTGACGGCCTCGTGGACGCCGCCGCCAACTCTCTTGACGGAAACGACGACGGTGAGGCGCAGGGGAGCCGGAGCGACGACGTGGACGGGACGGACGATTACGAGCTGCCTTCCTTTACGACCACCGACGATCTGAACGACGACGTGCCGCACATTGCGGACATGAGCGCCGGTATCAACGAGGGGCTGGTCGACCAGGATGCCGATCTCGACATCACGTTCGACATTCCGATGAAGTCTTCCACGCTGAATTCCGCCAATATCTCACTTTGGCCGGATCCGTGGTACGAGTTCTGGTTCTCGCTCTCAAAGACGGACCATTACGTCGGGGATGACGTCGATTATACGGTCGCGAACGTGAGCCATGGGACGCTCGTGAGTCCGGACGATCTGGGTTGGAACTATTGGCCGACGGTCACGCGCGGCGTGAAGTCCAACTGGCAAATCTGCATGTATCCGGCATACGGACCGTCCGCGGAGGACGCGGCGGATCTCACGTGCAACGGCGGATCGTATTCCGGCGACCTGGGGGTTTCCTCGGCCTTGCCGTACTGTTGCAACGGCGTTCCCCAAGCCACGGCATGCGAGACGGGTACGACACAGACGTCCACCGGTCGCGTTGACGCGGTCGGGAATCCAATTACCTTGCCTGATTCGAACGACTGATTATGAATCGATCGCGAACCTTCATTAAATCGCTTGCGGTCGCCCTCCTGATGGGGGCGTCGCTTGCATTCGGTTCGCATGCGTTCGCGCAGGTGGTCGATCCATCCTCCGGTCTCGAGACGTTCGGGCAGGCGGCCGGATTCGTGACGACCGGATCGCTGACGCTCACCATCGCGCGGTTGATCCGCACTGCCATCACGTTCCTTGGAATTCTCGCCGTCGTCTTCGTGTTGTACGGCGGATTCCTGTTCATGACCGCGGGAGGGAACGATGACAAGGTCAAGCGCGCCAAAAAGGTGTTTACGAGCGCGACCATCGGACTCGTCATCGTCCTGTCCGCGTTCGCCATCGTCCAATTCGTCCTTGGCCAGCTTTCCTCGGCGCTCGGCGGTGGGGCGAGCAGCTCCACCTCCGACGGCGGCAGTTACGCGGACGGTGGCACGGGCGGGACGTCCGGCACGTTCGAGTTGACTTCGGTGAACACCGACTGCGCGTCCGCGATCATGAACCTGCAGCTGCAGTTCACGTTCAGCCAACGCGTTTCCTCGTCCACGGTGGACGCGGACGGCATCGTGGTGTCCGCGGCGGACGGGACGCCCGTCGAGGGAACGTACGCCGTTTCCGGCCGACGCGTGACGTTCACGCCGGCGAAGGAATGCGACGGGTACGCGGATGAACACTGCTTTGAGTCCGGCGCGACGTATGCCGTCGTCGTCGACGACTCGATTTTGAAAAGTTCCGGTGGGCTCGACCTGACGTGCGGGACGGAATGCTCCTTCGGATTCACGGTCGGTACCGCGGTCGACACGACCTCGCCGTCCATGGACATGGACGCGCCGGAAGACGGCGCCACGGTGTACGTGACCGACATCCAGGACCTGTACGCGGCCGCCACTGACGACACGGGCGTGTCGAGCGTGGAGTTTACGATCGACGGCGACTCGGTCTACCAGGCCGCGCTCTCGACCGACGCCACGAGCAGCTCGCTCGTTCCAATCAACACGTTTCACGTCGCAGACGGCACGGAATGGGACACGGCCGGTTATTCGACCGGAACGTACCAGGTGCGCGCCGAGGGTTCCGACTGCGCGGGCCACACGGACACGTCCGGCGCCCGCGAATTGGTGCTGCGTCCGGCGCACTGCGGCAACGACACGGCCGACGCCGACGATCCGCTTACGTCGATCGACGAAAGCGACACGGCCGACAACTGTGGCGGCGACGAGTGTGGTGCGTGCGACGGGGCGGAGTGTGCCACGAATGCGGATTGCTCCAGCGGATATTGCGATCCGGCGACGCTGACCTGCGTCGGCGTTCCGGAAATCGAATCCGTTTCCCCGGGCGACGGCGCGGAATTCAGTCTCGTGACCCTTTCTGGAAACAATTTCGGAGCCACGGGCGGAACCGTCACCTTTCTTGGTGACGCCTCCGTCACGACCGATGACGTGACCGTTTCGGCGTACGATTGCGGCGGATCTACCCAGTGGTCCGACGACGAAATCGTCGTGCAGGTTTCTTCCGCCGTCGTGGACGGTCCGATTCAGGTTACGACGACCGACGGCTACAGCGACGAGACCGACGACGACTACGGTCCGAGCATTTCGGATTTTGACGTCAACGCGATCGTCCGTCCGGGTTTGTGCGCATTGACTCCGTCCACCGGGGAAGCGTTTTCCACGACGGTGCTTTCCGGGTTGAACTTCGGCGACCCCCAGGGAAGCTCCACCGTCTATTTCGGCAATACGGAGGCGTACGACTATGACGGCTGGGCCGATTCGGAAATTTCCGCGCTTCTTCCGCTGTTGAATGCCCGTGATTACCAGACGCAGGTGTGGTCGGGCGACTATACCTGTCTGAGCGCGGACGGGAGTTCCTCCGGCGTGGTTTGCACGGACGACACGTTCTGCACGGACGCAGGCTACGCCTCGTGCCAGACTTCCTGGTGCTCCGGTACACTCGCGGACTGTTCTTCCGACAGCGACTGCACGGACGGAAGCGACTGCGTGTCCGTGCGACAAGGGTCCAACAAGCTCACGTTCACGGTTACCGACCGCGATGCGGGCGCGACGCCGGTCATTTCGTCCACGGATTCGGGTTGGGAGGCCTGTTCGGACGGCACCCACTGCGGAAGTGACGCCGATTGCGGAACCGGAACGTGCGACTCGGCGGACAACTGGGGTCCGCCGGGACAGTACGTGACCATTTACGGCAGCGGGTTCGGCTCGTCTACGGGAACGGTGCGCTTCACGGACGATTTGGGATACGCGAACGGCGTCATTGACGATTTTCCGGACGCTTGCGGTTCCGATTTTTGGGACGATACGCAGATCACCGTGAAGGTCCCCGCCAATTATACGAACATCGACGCGGACGGAGACGGGGAAGGCGACCTCATCGATGCGTTCGGCACCTTCGCGCTTACGGTGGAAACGGCGGACGGGTCGGAATCCGATTCCGTCAATTTCGTGATCCGCGATGACGAAGCGGGTCCGGGCATTTGTCGTATCGATCCGGCATCCGGTCCGGCCGGCACCACCACGGTCACCATTGACGGCGACAATTTTGGTTCGTCGCAGGGAAGCGGCCTCGTGGGGTTTTATAACGGGGAGACCGTGCTGTCGCCGACGTATTGGAATGACACGGAGGTTCGGGCGGTCGTCCCGACCGCCGCCGAGTCAGGCCCGGTATTCGTGACCGTGGATTCCGGATTCGATTCGAATTCGCAAAATTACGAGGTGAGCGACTGCGCCGGCGACGACGCGAATTGTTCGGTGACCGGAACGATCTGTTGCGAGGACGGGTCGTGCTCCGTCACGTGCGAAGAGAGCATTCCGGAATCGCACTACGCATGGATGTTCTCGACCGCCGACATTCCGGCGGCGCCGCGCGTGCTGGTCTATTGTGGCGACCGAGACGACGACGGCACGTACGACGGCGTGTCGCCGGGCCCATCGAACACCTGGAGCCAGCCGACCGACATCTGCGTGAACGCGGCGGTTTCCGCGACGTTCGACCGCTCGATGGACACGGCCTCGTACGAGGCGAACATCGACGTGACGGCTGCGGAGACCTGCGATACGGAAACCAGGCTCTGTCGCGTCACCACCACGCGCGCCTGTTCGCTCGATTCGGATTGTCCGTCGACCGGCGTCGCCGTGGCGGGTTCCGTTGGGGCTTCCGCGAGCGCGACGAGCTTCCAATGGAGGCCGAGCGAGAACGGGGGGCAGTTCCTCCCGAACACCACCTACACCGTTACCCTCCATGCGCCCTCCACCGATTACACGGGCATGAAGTCAGCGGCTGGGGCGTACATGGCCCGGGATTACTCTTGGGATTTCACCACGGCCGATTCGACGGATCTGTGTCTCATCGGATCGGTGTACACGAGCCCGTCGACGTACACGGCGATCTCTGAGAACGAGACGGTCGACTATTTGGGGCAGCCGATTTCGGCGCAGGACGAATGCGTGCCGCTCGCCTGCGTCGACTACGCGTGGGACTGGCAGTCTTCGGATGAGACGGAAGCGACCGTGAGTCCGGCGAGCGTTGCCGCCGATCCCGCCTCTTCGTGCGGAACCACCGCGACGGCGCATGCTGAGACGTTCGGCACCCCCGTGGACATCACCGCCATCGCGACGAACCCGGACGGCCGCGACCCGGAGGACAGCGGCGAGCTCACCATCAACTTCACCGACCCGGAGGTCAGCACCTGGGCTCCGTCGTGCGAGACGGCATGCGTGAACGGCGGCATCGACGCCACGTTCAACACGGACATGGACAATACGTTCGTTGCGGGAAGCAACGTGACGCTGTACGCGTGCGCGGATTCGTTGTGCGATACGGTTTCGGAAGGGTCGCTCTTTTCGGGAGCGTACGGGGTCACGTATACCGCGTCGACCCATTCCTTGAACGTTTCTCACGATGTCTTCGCGGCCAGTACGTGGTACCGCGTGGTGATCGACGGCGCCGTGACGTCCACGTCGGGCGTCGAGCTGTCCGAATCCGGAAGCAACTACGCGACCGCGGACAACCTGTATTATCCGAATGACTTTTCGTGGACGTTCAAGACGAAGAGCACGGACGAACCGTGCGCGGTCGACCGCGTGTCGATCAGCCCGTCGAGCGTGACGGCCACCTACATCGGGGAACAGAACCTGTGGGAAGCCATTCCGTATGGCGCGCCGGACGACTGTTCGGCCTCGGGCCAGGAGCTCGATGCGTCCGGTTACGATTGGTCCGCTTGGGATGCCACCGACAATCCGGACGTCCATATCGACAGCTCGCGCGACGTCGCGGGCATGCTGACGTATACTTCCGGTTCGTATACGGGCATCGTCGAGCGCACCTCTCAGCTCGAGACTGGCTGTTCTTCCGACTGTCTGCACGTCGGTTCGGCCGCGACCACCGACGACGCGGTGTGCGGAAACGGAAGCATCGAATACGGCGAGGAATGCGACGGCGGTTCGAGCTGCTCGAGCAGCTGTCTCCACGTGGCGGCGACGGCATGTACGTACGCCTGCGACACGAGCCGCGCGGCCTGCACGTCCGACGCGACCTGTTCCGAGACGTGCGACACGACGACCGGATTTTGCACCACCAATACTTCCACCGCCTGCGCGACCGATTCCGACTGTCCGTACGACGGTGGCACCTGCGAGCAGGGCACTGGCTGCTGCGGCGACGGAACGTTGGACGCAGACGAGGAGTGCGATGACGGTGATTCGAGCAACAACAACGGCTGTTCCAACACCTGTTTGAACAACGGCGCGCGCCGTTGTTCAAACAGGTGTTGGAA
>DAISXX010000010.1:0-13962 GCA_036825695.1 Patescibacteria group bacterium
GTCCTGGGCGATTCGACCGCCAGGTGAGCGTGGGTCTTCCGGGGCCAGAGGCACGTCGGGAGATGCTCGCGGTGCACACCAAGGCCGTCGTTTTGTTTCCGAACTTGGACCTCGGTCATATCGCGGAACTCGCAAGCGGCATGAGCGGCGCGCAGATCGCGAATGTCGTGAACGAGGCCGCGCGCGCGGCAACCAGGCGCAAGGCCGCCGCGATCGAGGAACTGGATTTTCGCGAGGCGTTCGACGTGATTCAAATCGGCGGCAAGATGACCGACCGGATTCCGTCGCCCGGCGAGCGCCACCGTACGGCCGTGCATGAGTCCGGCCATGCCATCCTGGCATGGGTTGGAAATATCCCGGTTCGACGCGTGACCATCCTTCCGCGCGGCCGAGCGCTCGGCGCGAACATTCTTGGCGGGCAGGATACGCCGCCGTGCATGGCAGACGAGGTGCGCGCCCGGGTTGCCATGCTGCTCGCCGGGTACGCCGCCGAGGAGCTCGTGCTTGGGAAGCCGTCGCTCGGCGCCGCGCAGGATTTGGTCGAGGCCGATCGGCTCCTCACGGCGCTCATCTCCTCCGGTTTTTCCGAGACGTACCCGCTCGTGGCCATGCGGGAAAGCGAGACGCGGGCGTGGAACGCGCTGATGGTTGAGCGATCCAAGACCCTCGACGCGATTCTCGTTCACGCGAAGTCGATCCTGACGTCGAATCGTCCGTTGCTCGACGAACTCACCGAAACGCTCCTGCGCAAGGAAACCATCCTGCGCGACGAGCTCGACCGCCTCCTCTCGTCCGTGCGACGCGAAACCCCGTCGGTCTGACGGGGTATTTTTTTCAACACGCGGTTTTGTCCTTCGTAACGCCGACGACATGCGCGTGAATCGCCTTGTTCGACGCGATCAGATCCTCGCTTTTCACGTTCCAGTGGCGGTCGCAGTAGTCCGTGATCTTTCCGCCGGCTTCCTCGACGAGGAGCGCGCCGGCGACCGTGTCCCACGGCTTGTTTCCCGTGAGAATGACCGCGTCCGCGCGTCCGGCGGCGACGGCCGCGAGCATGTGGGCGGCCGAGCCAAGGCGGCGGAAGTACGGGGTTTCGCGCTCAAGCGCATAGATGATCTTTCCGTGGCGGCGTCTGTCATCCGTGCGGTAACCGCGTCCGGCGAACAGCATCGCCCCGCGCGCGACGTCCCGGTTCGAGACGGAGATGCGTTTGCCGTTCAGGCGCGATCCCCTCCCGCGCTCGGCCGTGAACATCTCGTCATGCAGCGGGTCGTAGATGACCGCCACCGTGGCGACGCCGTTCACGACGCGGGCGATGGCGACCGCGAATAACGGGATGTGGTTGATGTAGTTGGTGGTGCCGTCGAGCGGATCGATGATCCAGGTCGGTTTCTTTCCGATGTCGTTCGGGTCTTCGTCCGTTTTCGTTTCCTCGCTCACGATGCGGTCCTTCGGGAACGCGCGCGATAGGCGCTTGATGATCGCGTCGTTGCTTGCGAGGTCGACGATGGTGACCGGCTCGCAATACTTCTTGTACGTGACGTTCAGATCGCTCCGACGCGTGTAGGCGGTCAACAAAATTTTTCCCGCGGTGCGGGCGGCGGACACCGCGGTTTTGAGCGCGGCGGTCATACCTTGCGGAACGTCTTCAAGTACGCGAGATCCTTCTCGACGCCGCCGTCCCACGGCGTTTCAAGCAACAAATCCAGGTGCTTCAGCTTCGGATGCTTCACGATCGCCTCGAATCCCTTGAGCCCGATCTTCCCCTTGCCGAGATGCTCGTGGCGGTCCTTGTGTGCCTCGAAGTCGACCATCGAGTCGTTACAATGCGACGCGACCATCTTCTTCAGTCCGATGAGCTTGTCGAACTTCTTGAACGTCGCGTCGACGGCCTCCTTCGTTCGCAAGTCATATCCCGAAGCGAACGCGTGCTGCGTGTCGAAGCACACGCCGATCTCGCTCCCGCGCTCCGCGCCGTCAATGAACGCCGCGATCTCCTCGAACGTGTCGCCCATCACCATCCCGGCGCCCGCCGAGATTTCGATGAGCAGCTGGCACGATCCCTCGTACCCGTCCATTACGCGGTTCAACCCATCGATCACCATCTTGATTCCCTGCTCCTCGCCGACGTCCTTCGCCGAGCCCGGATGGAACATCACCGCGTGGCAGCCGAGCTTCGTCCCGCGTTCGAGCTCTTCACGGATCACCGCGATCGACCCGCCGACCGTGCTTTTCTTCTCACTCGCGAGATTGATGAAGTACGGCGTGTGGATGTACGCGCGTTCGATTTTGTTCTTCTTCATCTCCCCCTTGAACTGTTCCGCCGACTCCTCCGTGATCGGCGACGGCTTCCCTCCCTGCGGCGGTCGCGAAAACATCTGCAGCACCTCGCATCCAATCGCGCCCGCGTTGATGGGGGCGTTCCAAAGTCCTCCGGCCGCGGATACGTGGGCGCCGAATTTCATACGATGGGCGTTGGGAATAACTCGTCCATCGTATGCCGACCTCCGAATTTTAGCAATCGGGCGCGGGTTCCGTCCCCTGCCGTCCTTGACGGGAACCGGCCGGGTTATTACTATGTGTAAATCAGACAAGAAGTCGGCGGACGGAATGAGTTCGTTCGCCGGTTTCTCGGCCTGATAGTTCGTGTAGGAGATACACAATGGCATCGTTCCTTTCCCGCATTCCCGTGCATTTCTTCCGTGGCGCCCCCACGGACCACGTCCTCGTCTACCGCAACGGCAAGCAGGTCGGCTCGCAGCTCGGCGGGAGCTTCTGGGTGTTCCCTTGGAATACGCTGGTGCGTATCCCGCAGGCCGAGCTGACCTACGCCTTCAACTTTAAGGAGCTTTCTCAGGACTCCCAGGAGATGGCGGTGAACGGCGAGGTGCGCGTGCGCCTCAACGCCGAGGCGATGGCGAGCCGGCGTGACTTCTCGGTGGACGCCGCGACGGGCGCGTATGTCACCGAGGATATCCGCCGGGTGGAGGCCGAGGTACGCAACGCGCTTGGCGGGTTCGTCCGCCGCGAGATCGCGAAGGATCCGATGGACGCGCTGCCGAAGAAGACCGACGCGGTCTATGAGGCGGTGTGGTCCGCGGTCGCCGTGTCGAAGAAGGACGTGTTCGACGCGCTCGGCGTCGAGGTCGTCGGGATCGTGATCACGTCCATCGCTCCGTCGAACGCGCAGTTGCGCGCGGCACTCGAGGCGGAAACGCGCGAGATCCTGCTCGGCAAGGCCGACAAGGCGGTCCACGACCGACGCATGAAGGCGGCCGAGGCCGACCGCAAGCTCAAGGAGCGCGAGCTCGAGACGCAGAAGGCGCTCGAGGAAGGCCGTTCCCAGCTCGTCGCGGCCGCGAACGCCAACCTGCTCGCGACGGCGACGGCCGAGGCGGAGGCCGCATCCAAGAAGCTCGAACCGTACAAGGACGCGGACCCGAAGGTTCTGTTCGCGCTTGCCATCACCGAGGCCGCGAAGGGCGGGATTCAGAACCTCACGATCACGCCGGAACTTTTGTCTGCCCTCACGCGTCTCGACCGCGCCGCGTAAGGAGGCACCATGTTCCAGCGCATCGTCGTGGTGACGAAGCCCACGCGGCTCGAGGCGATGCGCCGCGCGCAGGCTTGCTCGGACGACCAGCTCGTCTACAAGCTTCTGACGCGCGGCGAATCCGCGGACGAGTACAAGGCCGAGCACGCCGCCTATCACGCGTCGCTCCGCGCCGCGTACGCGCAGCTCCCGCTGGCCGTTCCGACGGTCACGGTGCCGCGCGAGGAGGTTTCGACGTTCCTCTTCCGACCCACGGACGTCATCGTGGCTATCGGTCCGGACGGGTTGTTCGTCAACGTGGCGAAGTACCTGACGGAACAGCCGGTGATCACGGTGAACCCGGACCCGGCCCGCGTGGACGGCGTGAACATGCGTGCGGCCCCGGCTCAGGTCGGCAGGCTTCTCGCGGCGCTTGCGGAGCGCACGGCTCGGTTCGAGCGGGTTACGCTTGCCAAGCTTGAGTTCAACGACCGGAAGGAGGCGTACTACGCGGTCAACGAGTTCGAGATCGGCCGCGCCGACCAGGTGAGCGCGCGGTATCGGATGCGGATGAACGGCCGTGAGGAACGGCAGAGCTCGAGCGGCGTGCTCGTCTCGACCGGGACTGGCTCCACGGGTTGGCTGCTTTCCGCCGTGAACGGCGCGCTCGCGGTCACCGGCGGAACTCCGCGGTTTCCAATTCCGTTCCCCCGCGAAGCGAAAGAGCTGGTCTACCTGGTGCGCGAGCCGTTCGCGTCCCGTGCCACGGGCACGACGGTCGCGTTTGGAAAAATCCGCGAGCGCGAGGCGCTCGAGATCATTTCCGAGATGCCAGAAGGCGGATGCATTTCCGTCGATGGCGTCATCGAGGACCTTCTCGAGTTTTCCGCCGGCACCGTTGCCCGCTTCACCGTCGCCGACCGTGTCATCTCCGTCGTTCTCCCCTAGCTCCGCTAGGGTTTTTCTGTTGGGAGAAAGAGAACGGAAATTAAAAACCGCGCCCGCTATTCGTTGGGGCGCGTGACGACGAGATAGGAGTTGGCGATCGTATATCCGCCAGTGCGTTCGATGAGCGGCGACACGGCGGAGATGCCGAGATGGCGGGTTTCCAGGAACTTGGAGAGCGCGTACGGGAAATCATCCTTGCCGCAACCGAACACGTACACGCCGTTGCCGAAGGTTGAGGTCGGGCAGTTGCTGTTGGAATACGGCGGCCTCGCCCCCGCGGATTCCCTGCTGTCCAACTCGACCGTGAGCGTGTAGCTGGCCCTGAGCTCGCCGACGCGCGCCTCGATCCGGGCGACGCCGTCATGCACGGGGATGAGCGTTCCCCCTTCGAGAGTGATCACGTCGGGGCGGTCCACGCTCCAGGACATGGCTGGCTGCGGATCGAGTCGCTTGCCGTCCGCGTCGAGCGCCGTCGCGTGTCTTACGGGAACGGGACTCGTCGTGTGGACGGATGTGTCCACATCGCCACCATCGAAGACGATCTTCGTTGGCATGGGCGCACAACCCGAGAGGAAAAGCATGAAAAGAATCACGGATGCCTCCCCGCTTTCGCGGACAAAAAACGTATCAAAAAACGGCCGGGAGGTCAATCCCGGGCCGTCTTTATGTTACTTCACCATTGCCGTGCGGAGCGCTTCGAGGGCCTTACGGTTCTTGAGCGTGTATTCCACGTAGCCGCGGTATTCCGGGTTGTAGATGCGGTCGCGGTCTTCCTTCCCCTCGTACTTCTCGGCGATCTTGTCGAGCGAGTCCTCAACTTCGGCGTCCGTGACCTCGATCTTCTCGTCCTTCACGATGTCGCGCAGGATGAGCGCCACCTTGATGCGCATCATGGCCTGTTGGGCGAACTCCATCTTGAGCTCGGCGACCGTCTTCTTGATGGACTTGAGATAGTCGTCAAACTGCATGCCCTGTTCTTCTGCGCCGCGCTCGAGTTCGTGGATCATCTTGTTGATCTCCTCGTTGAGCAGCAGGTCCGGGATGTCGTCGAATCGGGATTCCTTGGCGATGGCCTCGAGCATCTCGCGCTCCTGGCGGCCCTTCTCCTCCTGTTCCTTTTCGCCGCCGATGTTCTTCTTCAGCAGTTCCTTGAGCGTGGCGAAGTCCGGCTGGCCGAGCGCGGTGGCGAACGCGTCGTCGAGTTCCGGGTGCTCAAGGTTGTAGATTTCCTTGATCGTCACGTCGAACTCCACGGCCGATCCGGCGAGCAGCTTGCTCGTGTGGTTTTCCGGGAACGTGAGCGTGAACTCCTTCTGCTCGCCTTCCTTCATGCCGGACACCTGCTCCTTGAAGCCCGGAATGTAGTAGTCCTCCGTCATGTAGACCGCGTGGTTCGGGGATTGTCCGCCTTCCACCGGGACGCCCTCCTTCTTCATGTTCATGGAAACGACCGCCTTGTCGGCCGGCCCGACGGCAGCCCCGGCCTGAGCGCGTACCTCCTTCGTCTGCATGCGCTGCAAGTCCTTGAGCGCGAGCGCGAGGTCGTCGTCGGTCGGCTCGTGCGACTTGCGGTCCACCTTCATGTTCTTCCAGTCGGCGAGCTTCGTCACCTTCGGCATGAGCGCGACTTCGGCCGTGTAGACGATGTCGTTGCCCGGGGCAAGCTTCTCGACGTCGATCTTCGGGCTTCCGACGGTCTCGACTTCGTTCTCGACCACCACGTCGACGAACGTCTTGCGCACGATGGCCTCGAGCGCCTCCTCGTAGATTTTCTGTTCTCCGACGCGCTGCTTCACGACGTCGAAGCCGGCTTTGCCCGGGCGGAAGCCGGGAATGGAGGACTGCTCCGAGATGCGCGTGGCCGCCTCCTCGAGAAACGGTTGGACGTCCGCATGCGGAATCGTCACGGTAATCTTCAGCGAATTCTTCGGCAGGTTTTCAAGTTTGACAGTTGGCATAGTGCGGCGATTCTAGCCGAGGAACCCTGCGGTGTCAATCGCAAAATCGCGAGAAAAGAAAAAACCGGCCGACATGTCGTCGGTCCGGCCGTTGGCGTTTTGCCTATGCGGACTTCGCCTTGGTGATGGTGGCGTAGATGAGTCCCGCCTCCTGCACGAGTTCGTCGAGGGTGGATCCGTGGTTCCGGTCCTCGGCGATCCGTTCCGCCACCTGCCAGAGCGCCGCCTCGCGACGGACCGCGTCCGGTTTCCCGTCGAACAACGGGTGCGACAGGTTGAGCGTGATCGTGCTCTTTGCGGTGGCCTCCGAGAGATAGCTCACGTGGCGGAATGCCTCGCGGCTTCCGCTGTAGAGCGACACGGCCAGCTCGTAGCGCCGACCTTCGTAGATGAACTCGGTGTCGAGCGGGGAGGCGCTCTTCGCTCGGTCGCGGAACCCGCGTTCGACCGAGATCTTCGCCTTCGCGCTGAAGCGCGCGCGATCCTTCGCGTCGTACGCCTCGATTTCCACGTATCCCTCGTGCGCGCCCGAAAGCACGTAGGCTTCCGCGGCGTTCCTCGCGTGCTCGATGCGGACGTCGCCCGGGCTTCCCGCGGGCTGCGTCTTCGCGAGCGCGATCACGATGTTTTTCGAGGTGTGCGCCACCGCGCGCTCATCGAGCGCGACGCGCACGCGGTCCCCCAGGTCCATCCGGTACACGGCCCGGCTGAACGCGAAGGGCATCTGTGCCACGATCTCGATCGTGACCTCGTAGAGCGTGTTGGTCGCGTCGGCCATGTCGCGCGCGACGAGCACGAACGCGTCGCCGCACACCGCCCCGGCCGTGTACGTGACCTTGCTGCCGCGTGGCGTGTTGAGCGCGCCGCCGGAGCGGGTTACGTCCCACACGACGCGAACCGACGGGTCCGCGTTCACCTCGATCTCCTGGCTTTCGCCTGGCTCGAGGACGATCCGCGCGTGCCGCTGGGTGACCGTCACGCGGCGGGTAGGACCTTTCGGCTTCACGCCCGTCGCCTCGTGGAAGATCCCGGCGAGTTCCGCGAGGAAGGTGTTCTCGTCGCTCGTCGCCCGTTTGCCGTCGGCGTTCAGGGCCTTGCGGACGCCGGGCAGCGCTTCCTCGATGAGGGTGATCAGCAGTCCCTCGACAAGCGCCTCGTCCTCGGCGATGTCGCCTTCGATCGAGTTGCTGTTTACTCCTCGGTAGTCGTTGATCCGCGCGGCCTCGATGTGGCCGGCCGTGTGCGGGTCGTTGAACGGGTCGAGCTGGCTGAGGAGGGTCGCATAGCGCTTGACCTTGTGAATCAGGCGGACGAACTCGCTCCACGACACCTTCGTGCCGAGCGCGCCGATCGTCAGCCGATCTTCCGAGCGCCGGTTGGCCACCACGGCCATGTCCCAGGAGACGTCGCCGATGCCAGGGACGCCACGGGCTCTTCCGATGATGGGTTCGCCCTCGATGCGGCGCACCGTGAGCGGCAGCGTTTTTCCGTCGCGGCCGATGACGGTCACGAAGCGGTCCGCGTTCGGGGGCAGACATTCGGCCAGCTCCGCGACGACGCGCGCCGGCGACCGGTCCTCCTGGTTGCGGTCCGTGCCGCTCGGCCGTACCAGTGGCTTCCCCTTGTAGAGGAAGCCCGTGCCCTCGCCGAGTCCGCGCAGGATGACGCGCGTGCCGGTCGCGCGCACCGGGTGGCGCGGTGGCTTGTCGATCACCTCCCAGGCGGAGTCGGACTTCCCGTGGAACAGCCAGCCGAGCAGCTGCTCGACCGTGAACGCGATGCGGTAGAGCTTCCCGGGAACCGGAACGGTCTCCACCACGATCTCGCGGCAGTGCCACACGGGGCCCTTCGACCCGCTGCCCTTTTCGCCCTTCATCGCGGTATTGCCGCGCGCCTGCGACTTACCGAGCGAGGTGAACCCCGTTCGGCCTTCGTCGTTGGCTCCGCGCCCCTGTCCCACCACCTCGACGGACTCGCCGTTGCCGTCCTTGAAGTAGCGGATGACGACCTCAGGTTGCGAGCCCGTGACGTGCCAGTCGAGCTCGTTGATGATCAGCTCCGCGAGCATCCGGATGAAGTCCCGGTAGCTGCGGACGATCTGGAAGAAGACATCCTGGTCGATGCCGGACCTTACGTTCTCTCTGCCTTTCATTGTTTGCCCCTGGATTTGTTGGAACGGGTTTCGTTTCGCCCCATCTGAAGGTTTGCCTCGATGATCTTGATGGCGGTACGGACGTTCCCGTACTTGCCGATGGCGTAGGCGAGCAGGACCATTTCCTGCACGTCGCCGCCGATGTCCTGCATCAGACGCGTCTTTTCGCCTTCGGTCAGACCGCCGATCGCGAGGAGGAGCTTGCGCATGAGCGCCAGCATCCGCCGGATGTTTCGAGCGTCCGTCTCGGTCGGGGTGGCCTTCCGGAAGTCCGGAAAGCCGTCGCCGCTGAGGCAGTGCTCCATCTCGTCCACGGTTTCGCCGATCGCGATCGCGAACGGCTCGGCCGGTAGTGGCGCAGCGGTGGGCACCGTGGGGTCCACGATGTCCGCGAGTCCGCGCAGGAGCGGTCCGGCGTGCTTGAGCTGTGCGAGCAGCGCGAATATGTCGTCTGCCACGGGCTGGGGCGTTCCGACGACTCGGTCGGAGTGAGCCGGCGCGACGGGAGAGGGATCCGTGGTGTCCGGTTCCGCCCGTTCCGTCGTTTGCGGTTTCATCCGCGCCCGCGCAGGTTCCGTGGGACGTTCGATCGCCGTCGATTCGACGGTGAGCGCAAGCGGCTCGGCCATGGTCCAGCGTTCGGCGAACGCGTCGGACGCGGCGTCGAACGCGGGGACCACGCCCGGGTGCTTGTGCCTGAGGAGCGCCCGAACGACCTTGATCACCGATGACATCGGCAATCTGTTCTCGCGAGGCTTCCAAGCGCGCAGCCGGCCCACGGTCGCCACGTTCAGGTCGAAGACCCGCTTCTTGTCTTCCGCGCTTTTGCGTTTCCCGAGGATGTGGAACAGGGCCGCGAGCAGCGTTTCGAACCGGTTGATCCCGGGGAACACGACTTCCGGCGCGAGACCGAACATACCCTGGCAGATCCGCGCGACGAAGAAGTCCTCGACGCACGCGACCTCGAGCAACCCGCGGCTCAGGCCGGTGACTAGCTTCTCGAGGTCTTCCCCGTTCGGCTGGTACGTCCCGGACTTCCAGTCCGTGAGACGGCTTTCGTGGATGCCGAGCTGGAACGTCACGCACCGCGTATTTCCGCCGTAGTTCTCCGCGTACGCGAGGGCCATCTCGACCATCTCGCGACGGGTCACGTACGTCGTGAACGTCACGATTCCCTCGAGGGACGGATCGGCGGTCAATACCTTCTGCTTGGCGACGGCCACCATCAGTCGGTCGACGTCGATCCCGGTCACGTCCTGGAACGCGCGCGCGCGGACCGTGAACAGCTCGCCGCTCGGGACGTTGGTGAGCCAGCTTTGGAGGTTGCCGATGGCGCCCAAGACTCCTCCCTGCTGAAGGTGTATCGCCGCTTCGTGTTCCGTGGCGGCGTTCTGGGCGATCCAGGCGCGGAGCGCGTCGCCGAGCGATGCCTCGCGGGCATATTCGTAGCCGTCAAGGACGTTCCATGCCTTCATTGTTGTTTCCTCGATTGTCTAAATGGCGTTTCCGGGCCCCGGAGATCGGTTCCCAGAAGGGAGTGACCCTATCAATCCGAAACGGGAATGTCAAGGAAAATGGGCGGAATGGAATTGGCGTGCCATTGACACCCGCACGTCGGCGGGATAGGGTTCCGTCTCGGTTTCGCCGAGGATACTCTCTGGAGGATTGATGTCAGAAGAAGGAACTGCTCCCCGCGAAGAAGGCTTGGTGCGCGGGGCAAACGGGGACGGTCCCGTCCGCGTGGGTAAAAACGAGGCGCTCGCTTTCGCGGCGCTCGCGAAGGCGTACCTCGAGGGCGGCCGTAAGCCGATCGGGGTCAAGAAGTGTCAGGAAATCGTGAGTCCGTTCACGACGCAACCTGATCTCATGCTCCACAACCTCGAACAGCACGAGCTCGTGTCCGCAGACGCCGCGCGCGGCCGCAACCGCAGCCGCATCGTCTTCGTGGACAAGACGGTCGTGGCGAAGGACGGAGAGGAGGAACGGCAGATGTGGCCGGAGTCCGCCGTCGCCGATGCCGCGCCGATGCCGGCCGTGCCGCCTGTGGCCGAGTCGTTGCCCCCGGTGAAGCCGCGGGTCCTCACCCTCGACGAGACACGCGTCTTTCTGAACGAACGATTCGTCGGCGTCGAGTTCACGGTTTCGGAAGTGGTCCGTGAGACCGGGATGAGCCAAGGAACGACGTACGATCGGATTCGGCCGCTCGTCGAGTCGGGCGTGATCGTCCAGGTTGGAGGCACCAAAGGAAAGAAGCACGATCCGGCGCGGTACCGCCTCGGTTCCGTCGTCGTGGCGTCATCTCTGGTCGACGATCCCCCGCCCGAGCGCGCCGTGTCGCGCGCGATCAAGTCGGAGGCCGAGCTCGCCGCCGAGCTCGCCGCCGTGGACGCGGAGATTGAGGCCGCAGAGGAAGCGGCCCGGACGAGGCGCGTCGAGCGGATTCGTGCGGCCGAGGCCGAGGTCGTCGATCTCGAGGTCCGGCTCGATCAAGCAAGGTCCCGCGTGCGCGACGAGACCGCCGTGGAGCCCAAGGCCGAGGGCGTCGAGGCGATCCGGGAGCGGCGGGAACGCCTGCATCAGCTCACCGTGAACTACGACTTGCTTTTCAAGGACAGCTGATCTCACGGTTTGACAGGCTTGTTGCCTGCGGCCGGGGATCTCTTTTTTTCACAATAAAAAATCCCCGATGCGTCATCGGGGCTAGGCGCTACGTTCGGTGCGTTCGCGGACGCTGCTTAGCCACCGTTCGCGGATGGCGACCTGATCTGCGCGCGCGGCCTCTTTGGCCGCGTCGATCCGACGCTCGACGTCGGGAAGGTCCGTCTGTCGCGCGGCGATGCCGGCGGCGAGCTGGTGCCCGCGTTCGTTGAGCGAGTACAGGTCGAATCTTTGCCGGGCCGATTTCACGAACAGCGTCTTGAGATACGGATCGACGGCCGACTCTGCGCGCGTGACGTCGTTCTCGGCGAGAAGCCCGGCATGCACGAGCACTCGGCAGACGCCACGGACGGTTTTTCCTCGCCTGTCCTTCACGATCAGGTGGTATCCGAGGATCACCACTTTGCTGAGATCCTCGCCCGTCCGCTGGTCCAGTCGGTCGAGCAGTTCGCGGATTTGCGGAAGCAGCGCGCGCACCTTCGCGACCGGCTCCGGAATGTCTGTGGGCAAGATCGCCACGAGCGATTTGTGGGTATCCATCGCCGTGATGTGCGTCCGGCAGGACCGAAGTCCTGCCTCGACGAGTCCGGCGAAGGCCGTCTCGGAAATTCCGAGAATCTGGCAGGCCGAGGTCGCGCTCTGGAGGTTCTTTCGGATCTCAAGGGCTCGTCCGCGCTCGCGTTGCCAAGTGTGGTGCATGTCGCCAATCCGCGTTTCCGCGGCCGAGCGTGCGTCGAGTGCCGTCGCGATGTGAGCGTCGTCCGCGATCACTCGTCGAGCCATCGCCCGGAATGACGCGATCGCTTCCGCGGTCGCGTCCGTTTTGGCGGCCACGTGCAGGCATACGGCGACGTTGAGCCGTGGCCAGGATGCCGACGCGTCGCCAAGGACGCGGTCGGATTCCGCGCATGCCGCGCGATACCCGTTGCCGACGTTCACCGCGAATGCCTCTAGGCGCGCCGACGCGGCTCCGATGCCGTCCGCGTCGGCAACGAGGTTCGCGATGGCGTTGCGCAGCTGCGTGAACGTGACGTCACGTTTTTGGTCCTCGGTCAGACCGACTTCTGCGCGCATCGTCGTTGCGAGACGCGCGCGCAGGTTGTCCGCATGCGAGCGGATGGCCGCGCCGTTTCGTTCGAACGCGGACAGGGCCGCGTCGGCGTCGCCGAGCGCCATGGCCTCGACGACCGTCGCGTCTCGCGAGGCGAGGATCAGTTCCCGCAGGTCTGGGTCCGGCTCGTTCAGGGACGCGACGGATGCGGCCGCGTCCTCGTACAGCATGTCCGCCACCGCGAGGAGATCTCCGAACGGGTCATCCGCGGTCATGTCCGGGCCATGATCGAGCAGGACGGGCTCTCGCTCAATCCATTCGCCGATGGCGAGGAGGAACGGGGCTTCCGTTTCGTCTTCATCGATTTCGGAAGACGGCGTGTCGGCCGCAGCCGTGATCTCGTCGATCGGGTCGCCTTCGCAGGCGATCGCTTCGTCGGCCTCGGTGCCGTCGGTCTGGACGGGCTCGGGCGTTGCGATGGGCATGACGGCCGGCCGCCAGACGCCCGGGGTCAGCGCGCAGTTTGCGGTGTCGTCGACCATCAGGGCGACGGAAAGCCTTTCCGCGATGTCGCGGGACGGCGGCTCGGCGAACGGGGTTTGGGGCCCGGTGCGCTTCTCCTGCTTCTCACGGGTGCGTCGGTTCATGGGGCCTCTTTGGAAGGAAATGGTTGGCGTTTCGCTGGTTTCCCAATGAAAGCCAGAACGGAAACCTACTAAAAAACCCGCCGCGCGTCAAGCGGCGAGCAGGGTCACGATGGCGTCGAGCGCACGTTCGGAAACGATTTCCGGACGTTGGAACAACCGGTCGATGCTTCGCGTTCGAACGCGGCGATCCTCGAGCGTTGCGAGGAGATCGTCCGCGCGTGCGGGCGTGAACAGATCGAAGATCCAGAGCGCCTGGTGCCGAGCGAGCAGACGTTGCTGCGTGCCGATGGCGATTCTCAGGCACTTGCACATCGGAACCGCGCCGCCGCCGAGCGCGAACAGGTCGACGCCGGTGAGCAGCGTGTCCGTGCGGGCGAGAAAGATTCGGCGTTCGGCGGGAAGGTGCGGGATGTGTGCCTGCAGCCGCGCGAACAGTCGCGTGAAGTTGTCGACCGCTACCGCCTCGAACGCCGCGCCGACCGAATGGCCGAGACGTTCCGAGATTCCGAGGTAGAACGCCCGGAACTCATGGCGCGTTCTGAGGGCGATTCCCGTCCGTTCGAGGTTGACGAGCAACGTGAGCGCGGGATCGTCCATCTTGTAATCGGGCAGGATCGTGCCGCATATCACGTTGTTGTAGCAGGCCTCGCGCGTAACCTTCTTGGGTTGGGCGTCCGACTCGGCGCGAAGGAACCGCGCCATGGCCGGATCGAGCGCCTCGAGCGCTTCCGTGCGCTGCGCGGTCGGGATCATCGTGACGAGACCCTCCCACGCGAGCGTCATGGCGGGCACCGCGAACTGGTCGCCGATTGCTCGGATGACGCGCCGCATCGGGCTGTTGTCGGGCATCGCGTACGGGCCGGACTTTTTCGACGAGAGCGCCGGTTCGTCGGGTACCGGGGATTCTACGACGGGCACCCGCCGTTCCCTGGCGGGCTCCGCGCGCGAATCTGCCCGGGCGGGGTCCGCCCCCACTCCCCCCCCTGTGCCCCGTGTGGGGGCCGCGCCCGCCCCCG
>DAISXX010000011.1:0-13953 GCA_036825695.1 Patescibacteria group bacterium
CCGGAGCCGAGGCCGCGGACGAAGTGGTCACCTTCGTAGTAGTGGTGGTGGTCGTGGCTGTCGTGGTCGCGACCGTGGTTTTTGCGGGCGCGGCGGCCGGAGCCGGAACGACCGCCGGAGCCGGCGGAGGCACCACGGTCTTCGTCGCGTCCGTCGGGTACGCGTCCTTCGCGTCAGCCACGTCGTCGCCGTCCGTGTCGGTTTTCGTCGAGCTCGTGCCAAGTTCCTTCTCGACGTCATCCGTCAGACCGTCGTCGTCATCGTCGTCGTCGCACCCATCGCCAAGCCCGTCGCCGTCCGTGTCCTTTTGGTTGGCGTTTGAATCGGACGGGCAGTTGTCGGAATCGTTCGCCACGCCGTCGCCGTCATCGTCCGTCAGCGGCGTGTACAACTTGGTCGTCGCGGAATTATTCGCGGTATTCTCATCCTCCGGGTCGGTACCGCGAATGTCCGCGCGGATGTTGAACTGGCCGGAAGGCACCACGAAATCGACGTACACCTCTTCCGCCAACCCGCCAGCTCGAACCGAAATCACCTGGGAATCCCCGATCGGCTGCGCACCCTGATAAAACGAAACGTATCCGGCGACATCCTCGTCACCGACGTTGCGGACCTCGGCGTAAATACGAACCGTTTTCCCGGAAATGAGATCGCCGGAAATCGAAATCGTGTTAGCGGAAACCGACAAGTCAACCGCTCCGGCATGGGCAACGGCCGGCATCAGGAGAACGCACAGAACAAAGAAAAATCGTTTCATACGATGGTCACGCGATCGCCGGTTTGAACCCAAAATTCACTGGCCTCATCATACGTCAAATGGAGCTCCAGGGCGAATGTCGGATGAACGCGCACGGAGACGAGCTCGATTTTCGCGTCAGGCCGGCCGACGGGGGCGACGGAGACGAGTCCGTGGTGCGAGAGCCCCAGCCGCGCGGCATCGCGGTCGCTCACATGGAGGTGGCGCGCCGGAATGATGAGTCCCGTCTGGATCTCGACGGACCCGGACGGGCCGACGAGCGTGCAAGAACCCGTACGCGACAGGTCGCCCGAAAGACGGACGGGGGCGTCGAGGCCGAGCGCGTATGCTTCGGTCGGCGACAATTCCACCTGCGTCTCATCGCGCGTCGGACCGAGCACGCGGACACGCTCGAGCGAAACGCCGTTCGGCCCGACGACCGTCACGGTCTCGTCGCACGCGAACTGCCCCCGGTGCGCGAGCTCCGCCATTTTCGTGCATTTTGCCGCCCCGAAAAGAGCCTCCGTGTGGACGGGAGACAAATGCACGTGGCGGTGCTGGACGTTGACAAGGATCTGGTCTTTCATGTTCCTCCGGCGAGTTATTTGGAACGTGTTTTTTGCGCCTTCGTCTTTCTCGCGGCCCGATGCCCGAACGTGTACTTGAACTTGTTGTGACGAATCGGCCCGAGCGTGGCGAGGTGCAGCTCGGCGAGCAGGTATTTGATGGCGATGTTGATGCGGCCATCGCGATCGAGGCGGCGGATGGAAACCGGAATTTTCGTCGAACGCAGGAAGCCGAACGTGCCGGTCTTCACCGCGCGGTGAGCATACTCGTGGTCCTCGCAGAACAGCACACTCTCGTCGAAGCCGCACAACGTGTGATGCAGGTCCTTTCGGACGAACATGCAAAATCCCGGCGCGTGCGGAAACAGGTCGCCCCAGGCACGGACGTAGACGTTGTAGGCCTTGTGCATCACGTGGTCGAGCCAGGCGTCCGAAAGCGGGAATACGTCACACGTCGCGAGATCCAGTTTGCGCTCCAGCATTTCGCCGACGGATTTCTCCAAAAACTCCGAATCGCGCAGTTCGACATCCGCGTCGAGAAACAAAATCAAGTCGGTCTTCGCCGCCTCGGCCCCGCGGTTGCGTCCCGGACCCGGCATGCCGCCCTCGACGACGCGCGCCCCGTACGCGGCCGCGATCTCGCGCGTTCGGTCGGTGGAGTTCGCGTCCGCGACGATGACTTCCTTCGGCTGGAGCGTCTGCTTTTTGATCGATTCCAAAAGGATCGGCAAATCCGCTTCCTCATTTTTCGTCGGAATGACGATCGTCAACATATCCCTGGCATTCTAGTCCATTTTTGACGAAAGGGCAAACATCGCGATCCCCGCGGCGACGGACACGTTGAGCGACCGTTTGCGTCCCGGCATCGGGATTTCAACCGCCGCGTCGCACGCCGCGAGCGTCCCCGCGTCGATTCCCTCCACCTCATTCCCGAGCACGAGCGCAACCTTTCCGAGAGTAGGCCCAATCGGCTTCGCGTTCACGCCGTTCTCAAGCGCAACGACGCGATAGCCGTCCGCCTTGAGCTCCCCGATCAACGCGAGGACATCGTCCCGGAATTCCCAACCCACGCGGTCCTCCGCGCCGAGCGAAACTTTCGCGATGTCCGACCGTGGCGGAGTTGCGGTGAATCCGGTAAGGTAGAGGCATTCCACGCCGAAGCAGTCGGCGGAGCGAAAGATCGCCCCGACGTTGTGCAGCGAGCGGATATTGTGCGCGATGACCACCATATGAAATTGCAACAACCCATTTCCGGGCAAATCGACCATCTCGTCGCGGACGGCAGCGGGGCCATCCCACGCCCAGACGGGAAGCCGTTTCTCGTATACAACACGATTCCGGGCGAAACGGTCAATGCGACCGTGGTGAAACGCCTGCCCGAGGGACACCGCTCGAAACTCGACGCGGTCGTTTCGCCGTCTTCGGATCGCGTGGAGCCACGCTGTCCGTACGCAGGAACCTGCGGCGGCTGCAAATGGCAGCACATCTCGTATCCGCGCCAGCTCGTCGAGAAGCTCGCGCGGCTAAAATCCGTCGCCGGCGACGCGTGCCCAAATGAAGTGATCGCGTGCCCGGACCCATTCTACTACCGCAACCGTATGGACTTCGTGTTCGGCCGCGACGGCGAGCTCGGCATGAAGCTCCCCGACCGCTGGTGGGCCACGCTCGATCTCGAGACGTGCTTCCTGTTGTCGGAAGAATCCGTCGGCATCGTCAACGACGTGCGCGCCTGGGCCAAGTCGACGGGACTCCCCTTCTGGAACAGCAAGACACACGAGGGATTTTTTCGCTACCTCGTCATCCGCGAAGGAAAGAATGCGAACGAACGCATGGTGACGCTCGTCACGAGCGGGAACAACACCCTGCCGGAATCGTTCGTCGCGACGATCGGCGATCGCGCGACCTCGATCGTCCACGGCATCAACGCGCGGCTCACGGACCTCTCCGTTTCCGACGAACTCATCCCGCTCAAGGGCGACGCGTTCATCCACGAGGTCGTGAACGGCACGCGCTACAAAATCACGCCGAACGCGTTCTTTCAAACGAACACGGTAATGGCCGCGAAGCTACAGGACACGGTACGCGCGTTTTGCGGCGACCTCGCGGACAAGACGCTGCTCGACCTGTACTGCGGTTCGGGTTTCTTCTCGCTGAACATCAACGCAAAACGCGCGGTCGGCATCGAGGAAGTCGCGGAAGCAATCGAATGCGCGAAGGAAAACGCGGCCGCGAACAACGTTCCTGCGGAATATGTCGTGTCGAAGGCGGAAGATTTTGATTGGACGACCTCCGCGCCAGACGTCGTCATCGTCGATCCGCCGCGCGCCGGCATGCACCCGAAGGTCATCGAGACGCTTCTCGAGCACGGGCCGAAGACCATCGTGTACGTTTCCTGCAAATACGAGCGATTCTTCCAAGAATTCCACGGAACGTCCTCGAGCGCGCCGGCTCTCTCGACGAAATACCGCATCGCGGAAACCACCGCGCTCGACCTGTTCCCGCATACCCCGCACATTGAGTTCGTCGCCAAGCTCGAACGCCTATGACCGCACCGCGGTTCGTCGCCCTTTCCCTCATCGCGCTCGCCGCCGCGTTTGCGTTTGGCCGCGGCGTCACGTTACGCATCCCGATCGAACCCACGCGCCCAACGTACGGCAGCGGGCTGAATCCGAAATCATTTTTCGACGAGGCCTACGAGCGGGCCTTGGGTTCGCCCGTCTCCGGCGCCACCTCGGCGATCGTCGCGCACCACTTGCTGGTGGCGTCGGACATGGCCGAAGTTTTTAAGGTCCTTGGAAACGACGAGGCACGCACGGTGATCGTCGTAAGTCCGAACCATTTTTCGCGCGGCATGTCACGTGCGCAGGTTTCGGAAGAATCGTGGGACACGGTTTACGGAACGGTCAATGCCGACGCGCCAGCGGTCGAGTCGCTGATCGACGCCGTCCCGTTCCTTACGCATGACGAAACCGCCTTTGCCGAAGAACACGGTATCTACAACCTCCTGCCGTTCGTCGCGCGCTCGTTTCCGAACGCGAAGATCATCCCCATCATTCTGCGCGAGGAACTTTCGCTTGAAAACGCCTGGACGCTTGGCGCGACGCTCGCGAAGCAGTTCCCCGACGCCGCGCTCATCGCGTCCGTCGACATGACGCACTATCACGACGCGGAATACACCGCGACGAACGACCAACGCGTGCTCGATCTGATCGCGAACGAGGGGCGGTGTAATGACGCCCCATGCGCCGACGTTCTAGACATCGACTCGAACGCGTCGATGCGCGTCCTGTTCGCCTGGAATGCCGCGCGCGGTACCACCGAGTTCCGTCTCACCCACCACGGCAGTTCGCTTTCCATGGGCGCCGCGAAGGACTGGCACGATAACACGAGCCATATCCTCGGGTATTTCGTTGCGCCCTGATGTATACTTGAGAAAAATTTAACGCGTCGCAACCAATCCTATGGCCTTGAATACCTCCTCTCGCGGCTACCGCGCCGCCTGTTACGTCTTCGCCGCGTTCGTCGGACTCGCGCTTCTGCTCACGGCATTTTACGCGGGCATGCTGATGACGAACCGCGAGAGCGGCGAGATGCCGGTCGACAACGGCGCCGAAATCATCGACGTCACCCCGACCGAGCCGGAAGCGGTCGTTCCGACAACCGGCGACGGCATCCAGGTCGACTGGAACATGGCCGCCGGCGAAACGCGCGATTTCAACTTTTATCTGCGCCGCGTGTGGGAAACGCAATTTAGCGAAGGCGCCTACCAATATTCCGGATCCGTCCTCGGCGTCGTGCGGGGCGGCGACTATGACGGCAATTATCTCGTCGCCGAAACCGCGTCTTGGGACCCGGACAGCCTGGGTGGCGGAGCCATGACGTTTTACGTCATCGAGCACCCGAAGGACGACCTGAACCCGGTCGTGCTGACCAAGTACGTGATGAACGAACCCGCGTGGGACGCGTACACCCGCAACGCCGACGACAACGTCCTGAACGTCGTCGACGCGGTCACCAACGGATTGAACACCGGACTGACCGCGGACTCGTCCGTCATCGCGGGGTTGAATCCAGCGGATACCGTGACGGGCCGAGATGGAACCACGTTCTCATTCCTCGGGACCGGCGGACGCCTGACCGACGCGCAGACGCAAGCTGCCCTCGCCTACCCGATTCGCGCGACGCTCGCCGACGGATCGCACCTGCGCGAGTTCAACGCCTACGGCGACGTGCGCGGCACCATCGGATCGCTGTTTCTCCAAACCGCGGACGGGCGCCTCGCGTTCTACGATATCGACCTTCCCGCGGAAGTCATTCGGACGAACCCGGGCATCACGTGGAATGCCGGAACGAACTTTCCAGACGGCTATATGCGCAGCGCGATCGGCGGCTGCGGGACGATCGCTCTCACGAACGTCCAGTACGACCTCGACGCATCGCTTCTCGTCCAAACGGGAACGGTCAACGGCACGAAGCAGGCCGTCTACGAATACAAGGACTACCACGGCACGGATGACTACTCCAACTGGCAGTTCACGCACCAGGAAAACCAGCCGTCGTACGAATCGTTCGTCGCGACGCACCCCTCGTTCTTCCTGATGGACAACCTCGGGCGTTGGATCAAGTTTACCGGGACGACCGTCATTCCGCCGGGCGAATGCGGCAAGCCGGTGATCTACCTCTACCCGACGAAGACTACCGACCTCTCCGTCACGCTCGCGCCGCAAGGCGGATTCACGAAGTCCGAGCCGGCGTACGGCAACGGATGGAACGTCACGGCGAGCCCGAACGGTTCGCTCGTGAACAAGGCGGACGGCATCACGTATCCGTATCTCTTCTGGGAAGGCCGTGGCGGTCTCTACTTCGCACCGACGAAGTACTGGGTCGTCGCGAAGGCGGACGTGCATCCGTTCCTCGTCTCGACGCTCGCGAAACTCGGTTTGAACGCGAAGGAGACCGCGGACTTCCTCGAATTCTGGGAGCCGCGCATGCAGGCCGCGCCGTTCTACAAGATCGGCTTCCACGGCACGAACGTGATGAACCAGATCGCGCCGCTCACCGTGTCGCAGACGCCGGACACGCTCGTGCGGGTTCTCATGGACTATTCGGAACTTTCCGCGCCGATCGCGTCGAATCCCCCAACGCTCCCGGCCGCGCCGGTTCGCAAAGGATTCACGGTCATTGAGTGGGGCGGCGTGATTCGATAACGTCGAAATACTTGACAGTTCCTCCTTCCGCGGATACCCTTCCCGGCCGCCACAGGGCGGATACACGGAGTGTGCAATGACGTCTCTGCTGCTGTTGTTCCTCGTCTCTTGTTCGAACACCCAACCTCCCGCCGGACCGCCGCCGATCGTGTCTCCGGCGCCCGTCGCCGTCACGCCGACGACCGAGCCGCCCGTCGCCACCGGCGTCACGGACGGCAACCTCCCCGGCGAGATCGCCTGGGCGCCGGACGTCTCGTCCGCGGCTCCGACCGGCGACCGGTTCACGGTCACCGAGGGCAAGGTCACGCTGACCATCGAGAACGAGAACCCGTTCATCACCCGCGACGACATCACGTCGGCATTCGACGCGTCGTATGCGGAGCTCGGCATCGCGGACCCGGCCATCGACGGCTGGACCGTGATCATCCAGGACGGTCAATCCCTCAGCTCGGCGTTCACGAACCCGGAAGAGGGATTCAAGCGGTTCACCGTGTCGATCTCGGGTCCGCTCGTTCCGTACGCGCTTCCCCACGAGGCGACGCACGTGCTCATGGGGCGCGTTTCGTCGCGCAACTGGCTTCCGGGGTTCGTCGCGGAGTTCGTGGCCTCGGCGGCAGAGACCAAACAGCCGCCGAACAGCGCGGCGTTCGACTACGAGGTGATCAACCGCGACGTGCTGCGGCTGCCGGTCTCGACGGGAGACTTCCGCCCGGCCGCGGCCATCGGGGCCGGGCCTTCCGCGGGCCCTCTCGACGGCCTGCGATACGAGTTGCTCCGCGCGGGCGCGAAGAAAATCGGCCCGACGGAGACGGCGGCGCTGTCGCACGACATCATCCAGGCCGCGGCCCTGGCGCAGCGGACGTTGTCCGTGGACGAGCTCGCGCCGCTGTTCACGAAGCATGGGCTCGGTGACTGCGTGCTGATGAAGTCGGGCATGAAGCCCGGCGCGTACTCGCAGGCGATCATGTCCCCGAACGGCCTCCTGGCCGTCCGGATGGTCATCGGATCCAACGGCATCGAGCAGGACGGCCACATCACGAACGTGAGCTTCGCCTACACGAAGGGTGGAAAAACCGCGTACAACGTGCACGCCGAGGGAATGGACACCAACGTCTTCGGAGACGACCAAAACGCGCTCGCCACGTCCTGGGCCGACGGGGCGGTCGTCACCATCAACAACGCGACGAAGAGCTACAGCTTCGTCACGCTCCCGAACGGGCACCGCTCTCTCGAGGCCGTCACGTCCAAGGGCGGCGCGACGAAGACGGATTCGACCCACTAGACGGCGCTCGCCGTCTTTTTTCATTGACGGAACGTCCGGTTCGTGGTTGAATTGCCCGCATGTCAGACCTCATCCCCACAATCCATCCGACGACATCCGGCCTCAAGGCCGGTTTCGTGGTGCTCGTCGGCCGTTCGAACGTGGGCAAGTCCACGCTTTTGAACGAGCTCGTCGGCACGAAGGTGTCCATCACGAGCCCGAAGCCGCAAACCACCCGTTTGCCGGTTCAGGGCATCCTGACGCGCCCGGAAGGACAAGCCGTGTTCGTGGACACGCCGGGCCTCATGAAGAAGGCGAAGGACGAGCTCACCCGCAAGCTGCTCGATTCCATCAAGGACTCGCTGCGCGACGTGGACGTCATCCTCTACGTGGCCGACCCGACGCGTTCCATCGGCGACGAGGAAAAGGCCATGCTCGCCATGATTCGCGAGATCCAGAAGACGAAGATCCTCGTGATCAACAAGTCCGACCTGGCCGACCGCCCGTTCGTCGACCACTACCATGATCTCTCGCCCGATTTCGCCGCCACGGTCGAAGTCTCCGCCAAGACCGCCGCGAACGTCAGCGCGCTCGCCGAGATCATCTTCCAGAACCTTCCGGAGGGCGAGCCGTTCTATCCCCTGCACCAGCTCACCAACCTCAAGAACGAAATCTGGCTCGCGGAACTCATTCGCGAAAAATTGTTCCTCCGCCTCCGCCAGGAAGTTCCGTACACCACGCACGTCGAGGTCGAGGAGCTCGAAACGCGCGAGGACGGCATGCTGATGGTGAAGGCCACCATCTACACCACGCAGGAACGCTACAAGCGCATGATCATCGGCAAGGGCGGCCAAGGCATCAAGGAAATCGGCCAATCGACGCGCAACGAGCTCGTGGCCGTGATGCAGCGCAAAGTGTATCTCGATCTTAACGTCGAGGTGGACGCGCACTGGGTCGACCGACTTGGCTAAACGAAAAACGACTTCGCCTACGGCGAGGTCGTTTTGATTTCGGAAACCGCGAATCCTTCGAATGCCGACAGGACGCTGAACTCGGCACGTGCCGCGGGAGTGAGCGTCAGCGACAGGATCACCGGCGCGTCCGCGTTCTCGAGAATCTCGTACGTCGCGAACCGGTTCCCCGCCTCGATCGTGTTGACCTCGACGAGCGTCCCGTTGAGCCGCACCCATGCCGTGCCGCTGTCGTTTGTCCTCGTGACGAGCAGCACGTCCTCACCCGTTGTCTCGGTGCCGGTCGAGACGCCCACCTTCGCGGCGAGCGCGTTCAGTCGGTCGACCCACGAGAGCGCGTCAGACACGGTCTGATCGAACAGGCCGAGGCTCAGGTGCGTCGAGCCGGTCGTCGCGAGTTCGGCATAGATGGACTTCGGCACGAACAGGAAGTTATCGCTTCCATAGGTCGACGACGTGTCCGGCCACGTGTCGGGAATCGTCACGACCCGATCTTCGGACTTTTGCCCGATAAGCTCGAGCAACTTCCCGCCGAACCCAAACACGGTCTGCTGTACCGTGAGCGTATTGCCGGCCGAAAGCGTGAGGTCCACGGGCGCCGAGGTCGGCGCCGTGACGCAGCCTGCGCCGAGGAGCGCTAGGACGAGGCCAAGTCCCGCAACGATTGTTCGTCCGTTTCCCCGCATATCCATTTCTTGCTTACGGTGTTGTAGAAAAACGGCACGCCGCCGCAGAACCCGCGATCATATTCCTCGAGCTTTTTAGCATTTTCCTCATTGTGCCAGGTCTCGAACTTCTCGATCTCGATTCCTTCCGCGATCAGCTTGTCGATCATCGGCATCATCCTCACGCAGTGCGGGCACTCGGCCCCGTAAAATTCAAGAATAGGCATAATTGGGTACAGTTATGCTATCATCTTAACATGAACAAGCGCCTGGCTGCCATCTTCGGAGTCCTCATCGCGATCCTGCTGATCGGACAACGTTTTGGATTCGTTTGGGCAGGCGGGACGGGATACGCGCCTGAATTCGGCGCGATTTCCGATCGTGGCGTCCGCTACGCGCGCGGCGAAACGGTCGCGACCGACGCGAACGAACGGACCGCGCTTCGCATCGGAACCCCCGGGGACATCGCCGCGCTCGCCGACATGTGGCTCGATCAAAACACCACCGTCATTCTTGAATCCACGAACGACAACGGCGTTACCGTCCGCCTCGTGCGCGGACGCCTGTACGCGGTCGCGCACGATCCGTCGGACCCGCTTTCCGTCACGACGAATTTCACCCGATCGGAAACCGTCGGCGGCGCGCTCTCCGTCGTCAATTACGATTTCCGCGAAACGGTCTCGATCATTCCGACGCGCGGCTCCGCCACCGTGCGCATCCGCGGCATGGACGCGTTCGAAACGGAAAAACCGGTCGACGTCCACGAGACGCAACCGGTTTCCGTGACGGACGCTTCGTTTGAACCGAACGCGGGCGCTGCCGCCGATTTCTACAAATGGGCTATCGAATAATCGCGCCTCCGAGCATCTCCTCGCCGTCGTACAGCACGATCGACTGCCCCGGCGTCACGGCGCGCACCGGCTCGTCGAACTCGACGTCGATCTCGTCGTCGGTGACGCGCGTCACGACGCACGGTTGCAACGGCTGGCGGTAGCGGACGCGGGCGGCCACACGGTCGCCCGTTTTTGGTTGGCGGAACCAGTTGGCCTGGAACGCGCTCACGGTCTTTCCAAACAGCGCCGGATGGAAGTTGCTCGACACGATCAGCCGCTTCTTCTCGACGTCCTTTCCGACGACGTAGAACGGCGTGCCCCCGCCGACGTTCAATCCGTGGCGCTGGCCGATCGTGTAAAAGGCGATACCCTCGTGCGTTCCGACGACTTCCCCGTTCGTCGTCACGATCTCGCCCGGATCTTCCGGAATGCGTTCCTTGAGAAACGCGCGAATGTCCACCTCGCCGACGAAACAGATCCCGGTCGAATCCTGCTTGTCCGCCGTCGCGAGATCGAGCGCGTGCGCCTTGGCGCGAACCTCCGGCTTCAACATACCGCCGACGGGAAACAGGACGCGCGGCAACACCGCCTTCGGCATCGCCCAAAGAAAATACGTTTGGTCTTTGTTCGGGTCGGTCCCGGCGAGCATCTTGCCGTCCTCGATCCGCGCGTAATGCCCCATCGCCACGTAATCGCACTCGAGACGATCGGCCTCGCGAACGAACAGGTCGAACTTGATGAACTTGTTGCACATCACGTCCGGGTTCGGCGTGCGGCCGGCGGAATATTCGCGAAACAGATAGTCGACCACCAACTCTCGATATTCCGTTTCGAAGTCGAGCGAGACCAACGGAATCCCAAGCTTCGCGGCCACGCGGATCGCGTCGCGGCGGTCGGCGCGCCACTCGCAGTTCGACCAGTTCTTCATGAACCCGCCGACCACCTCGTATCCCTGTTCCAACAACAACGCCGCGGCAACGGACGAATCGACGCCGCCGGACATGCCGACCAACACTTTTTTGCGCGCGGGTTCCATAGCAAGGCCCCATCGTGCCAGAAAAATCACGCGTTGACAAGCCCAATGCCCCGGAGGTATTCTCGCCCCACGACCTGGAGACACCATGCGTCACAAATGCGTCCTCTGCCTCGGCGGAACCATCGACCGGATGCTGTTCGCCGACGGACTGAACCACCATCTCGCACGCCATTCCGAGCGTGTCGACCTCACCGGCTTCGAGACCGCCGATGACGTGATCGTTTTCATGGACGCCGATGGCTTCCCGGACCTCCTCGTCGTCCACGCGGACGAACGAGACCTGGAACCCGCTCGGCGCGTCGTGCGGTTCATGGACGAGCGCGCCGCCGCGCTCGGTTCGCTCGTCATCCATGCGCTAGCTCCGTCGAGCGACCTCAGCACGATTGCCGACGGCGATGCGGTCGTGGTGATCGATCCGTCGGAAGGCCGCGAACGGTTGTGCCGCGTGTCCTTCGACGCCCTGTTCCGACCCCCATCGTTCCTCTGACCCACCGTGGGTCTCTTTTATTGACAACCATACCGGATTGCGGTATCCTTTGGCCGCTTTCGGAGCATCCGTTGACCATTCGCATCCTTCTCCTCGGAAACCCCAACGAGCGCCTCGCGGTCAAGACGCCCCTCCGCACGGCATTCGCCGCGCGTCGGGATGTCCGCATCGAGTTCGACGAGCATCTGCGCGTCTCGAACGCCGTCACGGCGTTCGACGTCGGCGAAACGCCTTCGTTCGTCGTGGCGACGCCAATCGTCACGGCGGAGGCCGCCAGCGACCTGTTCCGCCACGTCCGCGACTGCAACTGCGCGAAGCCGCTCCTCCTCTGGCGTTACCGCACACCGGATCACGAGACACGCTCGATGTTCCGCGCGCAGAACGCCATGGTGATCACGTCCGACAACCCGTCCGCCGTGACCGAATGGATCATGTCCGCCATCGACGCCGCGGCACGCTCCTGATCCCCAACGGGATCTATTTTTTTATCCGATCAAACCGTTCGGCGTCCTCGCGCAGCACGAAGAAATCCGCGATTTGCAACCGCTCGTTGTATTTCTGCAACAAATCGGAATAACGCGCAATCGAGACCAACTCGCTTCCCGTAAGCGTCTTCTTTTCGACGAACATGCTCCTGTCCGCCTGGTCGAGCGAGGAGAGCTCCTTGCCCGCACGATGGACGAACGAGCGAACGTAGTCGCGGTCGCACAGTGTCTCCAGCCGCTTCATCGCCTCCACGTCTTCGGGCTTCGATTCCTGGAACCGCAACACGCGCCGCGCCGGCTCGCGACGAATCAAATGCCGCGACCAGTAGTTCGCCGGACGTTCCGTCGCCTTGAACAGCATTTCAATCACCGCCCCGTCGCGAAGCGAGGCGTACGCGTACGGATCGGTCGGGATGGCCAGCGGAATCTCGCCGGTCTTGATCGCCTGTTCGAGATAATAGATGAACCCGGCCTTCGTCTTGTGGAAATAGACCTGGTCGAACATGTGGTACCGCGCGAGCAGGAACGATTCGAACGCGCGCATGCCGTTCTCGGCGATGACAAGCACGAGCGAACCGTCCCGTTCGACGATGGACATGCTTGAAATCAACCAGTCGATATCGTAGTTCCCATACGCGACGCCGCAGTAGTAGCTGTCGCGCAGCAGATAATCCATCCGGTCGCAGTCTGCCTCGCCGGAGATCATCAGCTTCAGCACGTGCTGGATGGTCGGTACCTTCCGCTCGATCGCGTCGAACCATGTCGACCCGTTCACCCCGCCGTGAATGAGCGACGCCACGTCCTGCGCCAAGTCGCGGTCAAGCACGCCCTCGTCGGCGAGCGTCTGAATGAGCAGGACGGAGTAATCCTCGTGCTTCGCCTGTCGCGCGGTCTTCCCCGCCGACCACCACGACCAATCGAGCGGCAGCGCGTCGAATGCGGGAAACACGCTTTCCGACTCGTGACTGAACGGCCCATGTCCGAGATCGTGCAACAACCCCGCCAGCCGCACGCGGCGGCGCAGCGCCTCGAACTCCATCGAGGTCAGACGCGACGTGATGAGCGTCGATTCCCCGACCATCTTCCCAAACAGCCGACCGGCCACGTGCATGGCGCCAAGGCAGTGCGTGAACCGCGTGTGCATCGCGCCCGGATACACGTAGGTCTGCAAAAACGACAACTGCGAGATAAACCGCAGCCGCTGGAAAAACGGATGGTCGATCACCTTCCGCTCGAACGCGTCGAACGGAATGCGGTGGTGGATGGGGTCGCGCAGCTCGAATTCGGCCATATGCCGGCATCATAGCGCGGATTCCCCTCCTTGACGATCCGACAACCTGTTGATATTCTCATCCCTCATTGGGAGCACGAATGACAGCGAAGCCACTGAGAAAGAAGCCTGACGGACTGCTCAGGGACAAGGATTGTGATCCGGAACTCCACGAAGCGATCCGTCGCGTGCTCGACGCGGCAGGACCGATCGTGATCCCGTTCCGTCCCGAGGCATGTCGGACGCCCGTCACATACGTCAGTCCGGGCGGCGGATGGACGATGGACCCCGCGGACTGGACGATCGTCCGAGAAGACGAAGCGATCCGATTCCATGTCGTCGAAGGCGACGAATACGCGTTCGCGAACGTCAACGGGACGTACGAGCTGCATGGCCGCGGAACGGCGCGCGTCACGAGGGATGGAACGGTCTGGCG
>DAISXX010000012.1:0-13548 GCA_036825695.1 Patescibacteria group bacterium
ACCCGTCTTGCAGTCGAGCCGGCGGGTGAGTCCCGGCCGGTGGCCGATGAGGGACAGGAGCTTGGTCGCGAACGAGCCGAGCAAAAATCCGGCGCGTTCGCTCGTGATGGCCGGCGCGGCGTCGACCGTCTCGAGCCACTGCTCGAGCAACTCGTAGAGCGCGAGGTCGGGTTCCTGCGGGCGCGTGCCGATGTCGACAAGATGGAACGCGTTTTGGGCGAGCACGAGCCGCGTGAGATCGGTGTAAAGATTCGAAAACGCGCGCAACCGGTCGGTGCCCGCGATGGTGTCGAACTGGCGGCCGTTCACCACGTGAAAGTCGATAATCGCCGGCATCTCGAGGTGCGGCGTGAGCTTCGCAAGAATCTTGTGTCCGCCGCGCGCCAGCAATTCGACCTTCCCGTGCTCCCGCGTAAAAACCGAATACCACCGGTCCGCCTCGCGGTGGTCCTTGCGCGAGAGAACGATCCCGGTGGCATGGGTGAGGGAGGCCATAGGCCGTAGAAATCGGGCGGTCCGGCTTTGCCGGACGTAGAAGGCGTAGATTAGCGGTCGGTTTGGGATGATCGAAGGGCGCAAAGTTTGAACCAGATCTTTTCAATCTGTGGCGTAGTGGTCTGCCATTGGTCGTCAGAAATATAGCCGCGTCGGTGCGCGATCCGCAGCCCGGCATGGGTCTCAACGAGCGAACCGAGTGCGATCGTAATAAACCTAGCGAAATCCGGCCCAGCTTTTCTTTGCAGACCCTTCTGCCACGTTCATCAGAACCGAATTGACCGCTCGCTTCAACTGCGAACCGAGACCAAACATCTCGTCTTTCGGAAACCGACCAGCCAGCTCATAGACGAAATCAATGTACTGAAAGATCAACTCCGTCACTTCCAGGTTCTCGTACCGCATCTTCATAAGCCCGTCTTCTACGACTTCTACGTCGCCAACAGCGACTTCCCCGCTTCTACCCTCCGTGCCTGCTCATGAACGATTGGAGAATCAGCATCGCGGCGAGCGCGTCCTCGTCGCCCTTCGCGCCTTCCTCGCGCTGGAGGCGAATGCTGTCCGCGGTGGTGAACGACTCGTCTTCCTCGATCACCGGAATCGCGACGGCCGCCTCCAGCTTCTTGATGAACGCACGCGCCTTGTCGAGTTGCTCGGAACTGTGGTGCTCTCCGGTCGAAAGCGGGACGCCGACCACGATTGCGTCGATGTCCTCGGTCTTGGCGCGCTTGGCAAACACGCGGATGGTGTCGTCGCCCATGTTCGGCACCACGTCGAGCGGCACCGCGACATCGACGGTCGAATCGCCGAACGCGAGGCCGATTTTCTTGTCGCCGTAATCGATTCCAAGGAGGCGCATATCAGTCAAACTTGAAAAGAATGTAGCCGAGCCAGCACAGCGTGGAAAAGGCGGCGATGACGATCGATCCGGCGCGCACGACAGACTCCTCCTCCTGCTTCCAACGCGGGAGCAAGTACATCAGGAGAATCGTGACGGCCAACCACACGATAAAATTCTGAAACAGCGGGAACAGCGATTGCGCCGGTCCCGGGCCGAGCGGCGGAACCGGGTAGGCGAACACGCGCAGTGGGAACCCTCCGTACCCGACAACGCTCGACGGGTCCGCCGGGTTGAACTGAAACGCCTTCGTCTCGTCGAACAGCGGGTTTTCCCGAAACGACAGCATCGTCGACCACGCGGTAACGGACCACGCGATCAGGCATTCGTACGCGAAGCGCCGCAACGGTTTCATACCGGCAGCGGCGTCAAAATCTCAATCCCTTCCTTGGTCACGGCGAGCGTCACCTCGAAGTGCGCGCCGATCTTGCGATCCTTCATGACGACCGTCCATCCGTCCTCCGCCGTATCGACGTCCCACGTGCCGAGACCGATCATCGGCTCGATGGCGAGACACATGTTCTCAACGACCTCCACCTTCGGGTAGCGCTTATCGATGTAATTCGGCACGTGCGGGCCCTCGTGTACCTTGTGGCCGACGCCGTGGCCGACCAGCGCGCGCACGATGCCGTATCCATGCGGGTTCACCACGGCCTCGACGGCCGTCGCTACGTCGCTGATCAAGCCGCCCACGTGAATCGCATTCGCTCCGGCGAGGCACGACTCGCGCGTCACGGCCATGAGCTTGGTCGCCTCTTCCGACACCGTCCCCACCGGAACGGTCACGGCCATGTCCGTGCACAGGCCCTTGTACCACAACCCGATGTCGAGGCCGACGATGTCGCCTTCCTTGAGCGCGATGTTACGGTCGCCTCGGCCGTGGACGATTTCCTCGTTCACCGAGATACACATCGTGCTCGGAAACGGTTCGTCCTCCGGATGCGACTTGTATCCCATGAACGACGGCTCGCCGCCGCCCTCGCGGATGACGCGCGTCGCAATGGCATCGAGCTCCGGCAGCGTAACGCCCGGCTTCACGGCATCGCACGCGGCCTTGAGCGCGCGCGAAAGCAGGTGCCCGCCTTCGCGCATCGCGTCGATTTCGGTTTTTGTTTTTGTCAGCGCCACATTAGAGCCCGAGGGTGGTCAGGATTCTTGCCTCAACGTCCGAGATGCCGCCCATTCCGTCGACGTGGACGAGCAGGCCGCGTTCCTCAAACTTGGCGAGCATCGGTGTGGTGTCGTTCTCATAGATGTCGAGACGCCGGCCGATCGCCTCCGGCGTATCGTCCGTGCGCTGCATGAACGCTCCGCCGCACTCGCAGGCGTCGCCGATCATCGACCCGTCCGACGTCGAGCGCACCGCGCCGCAGCGGTCGCACGTGAGCCGGCCGCCGAGCCGCGCAAGCGATTCCTCGCGCGACACGTCCAGTACGAGGACGTGCGTCGGCTCGTCGAACGTGAACATGGCGTACTGCTTCAGGTTGCGCGGATAACCGTCGAGAACGTACCCGTTCGCCGCATCGTCGCGCTTCAGGCGGGCCTGCAGCACCTCGGCCGCGACCTCGTCGGAAACGAGGTTTCCACTCTTCAGGATCCCGTCGACGCGCAGGCCGATCTCGCTTTTTGCCGCGACCTCATCGCGCAACAGCTGTCCCATGGCCAACGCTGGAACGCCAAGGCGTTTTGCCAGCATCTGGGCCTGCGTTCCCTTTCCGCTTCCCTGCGGTCCGAGCAAGATAATCTTGTAGGTCATAGTGGGGTCAGTATAGCAAAAGTCGGAGAGTCGGAAAGTGGAAGAGTGCCTCTACGACTCTACGACTTTCCGACTCTCCGACTTATCAATTACATTTCGTACTCGTGCATCGACATCTGCGCTTCCATCTGCTTCATCGTCTCGATCACCACGTTCACGACGATCAGCACCGAGGTGCCGCCGATCACGAGCGAAGTATTGCCGGTCACCTGTTGGGCGACGAGCGGGAGAATGGCGATGATGGAGAGGAACGCGGCGCCGACGAGGAGAATGCGGTTCGTCACCCAGCCGATGTAATCGGCGGTCGGCTTCCCCGGACGGATGCCCGGAATGAAGCCGCTTTGCTTCTGGAGGTTCTCCGCCACGCGGTCCGGATGGAAAATCACGGAGGTGTAGAAGTACGTGAAGGCGAACACCAGGACGAAGTAGACGATGCCGTACAACACCTGGTTCTGGAACGCGGCGAGCACCCACTGCGCGGCGTCGCGCACGGCTTGCGTACGGGCGTTGAGCAGGAATTGGGCAATGACGCGCGGGAACAGGATGATGGAGATGGCGAAGATGATCGGGATCACGCCCGCGATGTTGAGCTTGATCGGGAGGTTCGACGGGACGGAACCGGAGAGACGCGAGCCGGTCGACTGGCGTGCGTACTGCACCGGGATGTTGCGCTGTGCCTCATGCATCACCACCACCGCGACGATGGTGACGAGGACGAGAACCGCGAACACGATGGCCGTGATCATCTGCGAGCGGTCATACAGCGCGAGCGACTGGCTGAAATAGCCCGGAAGCCCGGCGATGATGCCGGCGAAGATAAGGACCGACGTTCCGTTACCAAGGTTCTTTTCCGAGATCAGCTCGCCCATCCACATGAGGAAGACGGTACCGGCCGTAAGCGAGAGCATCACGAGCACGGTCGTCATGAGGTCCGCGGTTCCATTCGTGAAGAGCTGCGCGCCGGATTGCTGGTTAAACAACAGCACGAGGCCGTATCCCTGCAGGAGCGCGAGCGGAACCGTGAGCAGCCGCGACCACTGGTTGATCTTCTGGCGTCCCTGTTCTTCTTTCTGCATTTCCTCCAGCTTCGGGAAAATCATCGCGAGGAGCTGGAAGATGATGGAAGCCGTAATGAACGGCGCAAGCCCAAGCGCCACGATGGAGAAGTGCTGGAGCGTGCCGCCGGAAAAAATGTTGAGCAGGCCGAAGAACTGGTTGCCGTTGAAGTAGTCCACCAACGCGCTCGGATCCACCCCCGGAACCGGGATATGGGCCGCGATGCGGAAAATCACCAACATCGCAAAGACGAAGAGAAGGCTGTTACGCACCTCTTTGGTTTTCCAGACGCGTGAGAACGAGAACATAGGGATGGTTACACGATCGAACCGCCGGCCTTTTCAATCTTTTCCTTCGCCGTCGCGGAAACGGAGCAGCCCTCCACGATCAGCTTGATGGCGATGGAACCCTCGCCGAGCACCTTCACGTTGCCCTTCTTCGGGATCAGGCCCTTCTGCAGGAGCGCGTCCGGGGTAATCTTCGCGCCGTCCGGAAAGGACGTGGCGAGGAGCCCGACGTTCACCACCTCCGCCTTCTCGTTCAAGCTCTTGAACCCGCGGTTCTTCTTGATGGAAAGCATGATGTGGCGGATACCCTTGAGCTGCAAACCACCGCGGCCGCCGGAGCGGGCGCGCTGGCCTTTGACGCCTTTGCCGGAGTAGGAACCGCCCTTCGAAAGACCGCGCCCGATGCGCTTGGCCGACTTGCGGGCGCCCTTCGGCGACTTGATTGTGTTGAGGGTGATTGCCATATTACTTCGTCTCAACCGGCTTCTCCGCTTCCGCGAAGGAGGCCGTCTTCTTCACCGGCAAACGGAGCGCCTTGATGGCCTCGAACGTCGCCTTGGCGAGGTTGATCTTGTTGGAGGAATTCATGATCTTCGAGCTGGCGTTCGGAACGCCGGCAAGCTCGAGCACCATGCGGACCGCGCCGCCGCACTTGAGACCGGTACCGCGCGGGGCCGGCTTCAACAGGACCACGGCCGAGCCAAACTTGGTCTTCACCGGGTGCGGGATGGTGTCATGAACCATCGGGACGCGGAGAACCTTCTTTTTGGCCTGACGGTACGCTTTGTCGATCGAAACCTGCACGTCGGCACCCTTGGCAACGCCAAGTCCAACGCGACCCTTTTTGTCGCCGATGACCAACGTGCATCGGAACGACATGCGCTTGCCACCGGCGGTGACACGGGTAACGCGGGAGAGATCGAGAATCTTCTGCTCGAACTCCTTCGGCTCGCGGTGCGGGCCGCCGCCTCCCGGTCGTCCGCCACGGCCCATCGGTTTTCGCTTCTGGTCGTCCATAGGGTTAGAAATTGAGCCCACCTTCGCGGGCGCCATCTGCGAGCGAGGCAACGCGTCCCATGTACCGGCGGGAGCCGCGGTCAAACACGACCGTGCTGATTCCAGCGGCCTTGGCCTTCTCCGCGAGCTTCATCCCGACCGCCTTCGCGACCTCGACCGGCTTGCCCTCGACCTTCGTCTCGATGTCCGAGGCAAAGGCGAGCGTCTTTCCGGCGACGTCATCGATGAGCTGGGCGCTGATGTGCTTCAAGCTGCGGTTCACGGAAAGGCGCGGGCACTCGGCCGACCCGCGAATACGGGCACGGACGCGACGTGCGCGGCGGACGGTCCGTGCGCGTTTTGCTTTGATGGTGTTCGACATATGTTCTATTCGCCTGCCTTGGCGGCCTTACCGGCCTTGCGGCGGACGACTTCGTCGGTGTACTTGATGCCCTTGCCCTTGTACGGTTCCGGCACCTTCAGCTTGCGGATGCGCGCGGCCGTCTGTCCGACCACCTCGCGGTCCATGCCGACAATGGTGAGGATGTTCTTATCGACCGTCGCGGTCACGCCTTCCGGGAGGGCGAAGTTGACGTCGTGCGAGAATCCGAGGTTCATCGCCACGTTCTTTCCCTGCACGGCCACGCGGAAGCCGACGCCGTTCACCTCAAGCGAACGGCTAAACCCTTCGGTCACGCCGCGAACGAGGTTCGCGAGGTTCGCGCGGGCGGTTCCCCACTGCGCGCGATCGCCCACGGCATCGCCGTTCTTCACGGTGATGGCGACGGCCTTCGCCCCGTCCATGTCCTCGACGGACACGGTGACGTGGGCATGCACGGTGCGCGTAAGCGTCCCCTTCGGGCCTTTCACCGTCACGTTCTGGCCGTCGACGATGACGTCGACGCCCGACGGAATCAGGATCGGTTTTTTTCCAATGCGGGACATAGGCTTAGAACACTTCGCAAATAACCTCGCCGCCGAGTTTGCGGGCGCGGGCGTCCTTGTTGGTCATGAGTCCGTTAGACGTGGAAACGATGGCGATGCCCATGTCGGACTTCACGCGCGGAAGCTCCGTGGACTTCGCGTACACGCGGTGTCCCGGGGTGCTCACGCGGCGAACCTCGATCATGGACGGCATGCCATCGCGGTACGTCAGCCCCATCTTGAGGGACGGGCGGATCGCGTCGGCGGAAACCTTCTCGACTCCGTTCACGTAACCTTCCTTCTCGAGGATCTTGGCGATCGCGAACTTCACGTTCGAGTACGGCAAGACCACCTCGCGCTTCTTAACGGCGAAGGCGTTGCGCAGACGGGTCAGCATGTCAGAAATTGGGTCGGTCATCATATTACCAGCTTGCTTTCACCACACCCGGGATTTCCCCGCGGTTGGCCAGCTCACGGAAACAGATGCGGCAGAGCTCGAACGCGCGCATGAATCCGTGCCGGCGTCCACACTTCCAGCAGCGATTCACCTTGCGAGTCGAGAACTTCGCTTTCCGCTTCGATTTTGCGATCTGATTTTCCGTTGCCATACCTACGTGGATTGCTCCTTAACTCCGTCCTTGTCGGAAAATGGGAACCCGAGCGAGAGGAGGAGGGCCTTTCCCTCGGCCTCGGACTTCGTACCCATGCTGATCGTCACCTGCAAACCGTGGATCACTTCGATCTCATCCGTGCGGATCTCCGGGAACGCGGTGTGTTCCGTAAAGCCGAGCGTGTAGTTACCGTTTTTGTCGAATCCCGTCTTCGCCAGGCCGCGGAAGTCGCGGATGCGCGGGATCGACACGTTGACGAGCTTCTCGAGGAAGTCCCACATGCGCTTGCCGCGCAGCGTGACCTTCATGCCGATCACCATACCTTCGCGAATCTTGAAGGTGGAGATGGACATGCGGGCCTTGGTCTTCACCGGGGCCTGTCCCGTAATGCGGCGAAACGTCGACTCGGCCGTCTCCAGGAACTTAGCGTCCTTGAGACCCTTCCCAAGACCGACGTTGAGCGTCACCTTGGTGATCTTCGGAACGGCATTCACGTTCGTGTAGCCGAAGCCCGTCATCATCTTCGGGACCGCCTTTGATTTGTAGGTTTCTTGGAGAGACATATTATTCGATCTGTTCGCTCGTCCCCTTCGAGCGGACGACGCGGACCTTCTTCGTCACGCCATCCTTCTGGATCAGCGTGAAGCCGACCCGGCCCGTCTTGCCGCTCTTCGCGGAAACGAGACGGACGTTGGAAACGTGGAGCGGGGACGGGAACTTGATCATCTGGCCAGCCTGGCCTCCGCGCTTCTTGAGGTTCTTCGTGAGCATGTTGACGTTCTCAACCACCACGCGCTCAAGCTTCGGAAACGTCTGGAGGACCTTTCCTTCCTTGCCCTTGTCTTTGCCCGCGAGGACGCGGACGTTGTCACCGGTTTTGATCTTCATATTAGAGCACTTCCGGGGCCAGGGAAACGATCTTCGTGTATCCGAGCGCGCGCAGTTCGCGCGACACCGGCCCGAAAATGCGGGTCCCCTTCGGCTCCTTCGTTTTCTTATCGACGATCACGCCGGCGTTCTCGTCAAAGCGGATGTACGTTCCGTCAGTGCGGCGCGTCTCCTTGCGCGTCCGAACCATGACGACGGTCACGACGTCGCTCTTCTTCACCGCGGCGTGCGGGACGGCCTCCTTGACCACCGCGGTCACGAGGTCGCCGATGCCGGCGGTTCCCTTTTTGTAGCCGCCGAGTACGCGAATCACCTGAAGCTTCTTAGCTCCCGTGTTATCCGCGGACTTCAGCATGGATCGATGTTGAACCATATTAGGCTTTGGTCACCAAACGCCACCGCTTATCGCGGGAAATCGGCCGGCACTCGACGAACGACACGGTGTCGCCGACGTGCGCCTCTCCTTTTTCGTCATGCACCTTGTACTTCTCGGAGCGCACGTAGCGCTTCTTGTACTTCGGGTGCACCACCGTTCGGTCGACTCGAACCACGACGGTTTTTGCCATCTTGTCCGAGACCACCGTTCCCGTGAAGGAGCGGCTCACCTTTTTGGTTGTTGCGTTGGTTGTCATAACGGTTATTTCATCTCGCGGAGAACCTGGCGAAGACGCGCGATGTTCCGGCGCGTTTCGCGCACGGTGCGCACCTGCTTCAGCTGGTGAGAGGCGATTTGGAATCGCATTTCGCGCAGCTGGCCTTCCGCGTCGGAAAGCTCGCGGGTGACGGCCTCCTTGGTTTTTGTCCGCAGCGTCTTGAGGTCCATATTATTCGCGATACATCACTTTCGTCTTGCACGGGAGCTTGTAGGACGCGAGGTCCATGGCTTCCTTCGCCAGTTCGCGCGACACGCCGTCGATCTCGAACATGACCGTTCCGGGACGGACCACGGCCACATAGTGGTCCACGGCGCCCTTCCCCTTACCCATCGGCATTTCCGCGCCCTTGGTGGTGACCGGCTTGTCCGGGAAAATACGGGCCCAGATCTTGCCTCCGCGCTTGATCGCGCGCGTCATGGCGCGGCGGGAAGCCTCAATCTGGCGGGACGTCACCCACGCCTCGGTCATGGCCTTGAGTCCGGCGGAACCGAACGCGAGCGTCGTGCGGCGGGTCGCGGTGCGCTTCCCACGCGCACGGCCCTTGTGCCACTTGCGGTGTTTAACTTTTTTGGGGATAAGCATAAACGGTGTTGACTAGCTGGTAGCCTGTTCCTTCTTCTCAAACACCTCGCCGCGGTTGATCCACACCTTAACGCCGATAGCGCCGTAGATGGTGTTGGCCGGGAGCGACGCGAAGTTAATGTCCGCGCGCAGGTTATGAAGCGGGATCTTGCCGTTCGCGAGCGTTTCGGTTCGGGCAATTTCGGCGCCGTTCAGGCGGCCAGAGAGAGTGATCTTCACTCCTTCGGCACCGGCCTTCATCACGCGCTCGATCGTCATCTTCATGGTGCGGCGGAACGGGAGGCGCTTCTCGATGTCCTGGGCAATCTGGAGCGCGTTGACGCGCGCGGAAAGCGCCGGTCGTTCGAGCTCCTTCACGTTCAGGTTGACCACCGTGCGGCGACCGCGGAAAAACAACGTGCGGATCTTCTTCTTCAACTCATCGATGCCCGCGCCGGCACGACCGATCACGACGCCCGGCTTCGCGGCCATGACGGTGATGGTGACGTTCTGACGGGAGCGGTCAATTTCCACGCGGTCAACCTGCGCTTCCTTGAGCTCCTTCAGGAGGAACTGACGGATGAGCACGTCCTCGCGCAGAAGGGCCGGAAGGCCCTTGTCCGCGAACCAGCGCGACGTCCAGCCGCGGGTAACGGCGAGACGGAATCCAATTGGATGTGTTTTATGGCCCATACTAGGTGGTAGTCTTCTTCGCCGTCGGCTTCTTGGCCGGGGCCTTCTTCGCGACCTTCGCTTCCTTCACTTCCGCGACCTTCTTCTCACCCTTCTTCGCCTTGGCGGCGCGCTGGTCGAGAATGATCGTAATATGCGAGGTGCGCTTACGGATCGGTGCGGAGCGACCCATCGCCTTCGGGGTCCAGCGGTGAAGAACCGGGCCGCCGTCGGCCGTGATCGTCTTCACGTAGAGCGTCTCCTTCGCGATGTCGAAGTTGTGCTCGGCGTTCGCGATGGCGGAATTCAAAAGCTTGAGCACCGGAAGGCACGCGGCCTTCTTGATGAACTGAAGCTGCGTCTGCGCGCGCGCGACGTCCATCCCGCGAATCACATCAATCACCAGCCGGACTTTCCGTGGCGACATGCGAATGGTATTTGCTTTTGCCGTGACTTCCATAGGGATGGATTACTTCTTCTTCGGAACCGCCGCGGCTGATGCCGCCGCCGGGGCCGACGAGCCCGGAGCCGCCGCGGCCACCTGGCCGCCGTGGCGCACGAACTTGCGGGTCGGCGAGAACTCGCCAAGCTTATGTCCGACCATGTTCTCGATCACGCGCACCGGAACGAAGTCCTTACCGTTGTGCACGCCGATCGTGAAGCCGACCATTTCCGGCGTGATCGAGCAGGAGCGAGCCCAAGTCTTGATGACCGTCTTGTCACCCGCCTTGAGCTTCAGCACCTTCTTCATCAATTTTTCGTCCACGTATGGACCTTTTTTTGAGCTGCGAGACATAGGGTTAGGCGCCTACAAAGCGGCCCTTCGGGCGACGCTGGATGATCAAGCGGTCGGAACCCTGCTTGCGGCGCGTCTTCACGCCGAGAGCCGGTTTGCCTTGAGGAGTCTTCGGATGCTTGAGACCAATCGAGTTGCGGCCCTCGCCACCACCGTGCGGGTGGTCAACCGGGTTCATGGCCTTTCCACGAACCGTCGGGCGGATACCGCGATGGCGGGTGCGTCCGGCCTTGCCCCAGCGGATGAGGCGGCGATCCGGATTGGACACCGTGCCGGCCGTGGCCATGCACTCCTTCGGAACCATGCGCATCTCGCCGGACGGAAGCTTCAGCGTGGCGAACGCGCCCTCGACGGCCATGAGCTGAGCACCGAGACCGGCGCCGCGCACGAGCTGACCGCCCTTGCCGGCGACGAGCTCCACATCGTGGACCGTCATGCCGACCGGGATGTTCTCGAGACGGAAGCGATTGCCATCCTTCACGTCGCCCTTCTCGCGGGAAGAGACGATGGTCGCGCCGACCGTGAGGCCGTGCGGAGCGAGGATGTAGCGTTTTTCGCCGTCCGCATACTGCAGGAGGGCGAGGCGGCCGCCGCGGCCCGGATCGTATTCGATCGCGACGACCTTGGCCGGAATATTAAACTTGTCGCGGCGGAAATCCACGACGCGTATGCGGCGCTTTGCGCCGCCGCCACGATGGCGAACCGCGATCTTTCCGTGCGAGCGACCGGCCTGCTGCTTCTTCGCGATCGTCAACTTCTTCTCCGGGGTGTGCTTCGTGACATCCTCGAAGGTATCGACGCTCGAAAGGCGGCGGGCGTTGGTTGTCGGATTGTATTTGCGAACTGGCATAGGTTTAGACGCCTTCGTAGACGTCGATCGTCTTTCCCTTCGGCAAGGTGACAATGGCCTTCTTCCACGCGGCGCGCTGACCGACGGAGCGTCCGAACCGGACGACCTTGCCGCGCACGCGCTGGATGTTCACCGACTCCGGCTGAATGCCGTACATCGCCTTGATCGCCTTGCTCACCGCGATGCGGTTGGCATCCGGCGCGACCACGAACGAATACTGTCCGGCATGGGCAATCACCGCGGCCTTCTCAGTGACGAGCGGGCGAACGATGGTTCCCGAGAGATCGGCCGGAACGGCCTTCAGGGTCTTCTTGGCCTTCTTCTCCTTCGGTTCCTTCTCGGCCTTCTCTTCCTTCGCGGTCACCTCGACCACCTCGCCCTTGAGCTCTTTCTCCTTCTTCGATTTGAACTTTTCGAGAATGCTCATATTTAGGCGCGCTTAAACGTCTTGGTGATGGAATCGATCGCTTCCTTGGAAGCGATCACGAACTCGTTGGCCAAGAGGTCACCGATGTTCAAGGAGAGCGCCGAAAGCGTTTTGACGCGCGGAAGATTGCGCGCCGCGCGAGCCGCGAGCACGTTCGTCGGCTCGAGGACGACGAGCGTCTTCTTGCCGGAGGACGGGAGCGACTTCAGGACGGCGGCGAAATTCTTGGTCTTCGCTTCCGAAAGCACCATCGTGTCGATCGCGACGAACTTGTCGCACGCGACCTTATCAGTGAGAACCATGGCGAGCGCCTTGCGCTTCGCGGTCTTGTTGAGCTTCACGGAGAAGTTCCGATCCTTGGTCGGACCGAACGTAATACCACCACCGACCCAAATCGGGGAGCGGCGCGAACCGTGACGGGCTTGGCCCGTACCCTTCTGCTTCCACGGCTTTTTTCCCGTACCAGCAACCTCGGAACGGTCCTTGGTATGCGCGTACACGACGCGGCTGTTCGCCTTCTGGGCGATGAACGCCTCGTGGATGAGCGCCGGATTCGGCTTCACCTCGAACAGCGCGGCGTCGAGCGTGAGCTCGCCGACCGACTTACCGACCTGGTTATAGAGGGTTACTTTTGCCATACGGTTTTTCCTTTGCGCGAAACAACGAGGAGAATGCCTCCACGGGCGCCCGGAATGGCACCAGAGATCGCCAAAATATTGTTGACCGGATCAACGGAAATGACTTCGAGATTTTGCGCCGTCACGCGTTCGTTACCCATGTGTCCGGCCATACGCTGGCCCTTGGACACCGGACCCTGGCGCTGCGAGGCAATGGAGCCCGGCATACGCATCTGATCCTTCTGACCGTGGGTCGCCGGACCACCGGAGAAATGATGGCGCTTCATGACGCCGGCAAAGCCATGACCTTTGGAGGTCCCGACCACGTCGACGTGCATGCCCGGCGTAAACACCGAGACGTCCACCATGTTTCCGCGCGCCAAATCAGTGGCATCTACGCGAAATTCGCGCAGGGTGCCAACCGTCGGCAGGTCCTTGACGTGACCCATCTGCGGCTTGAGCAGTTCACGCTTTACGTCCGTTCCAAGCTGGACGGCAACATAGCCGTCGCGCTCCGTCGTTCGCACCTGCGTTACAACGTTCGGTTCCGCCTTAACGAGCGTAACCGCAACAACCGTTCCATCCTCCCGGAACTGCTGCGTCATCTCGACTTTTCGTCCGATTATGAATGGCATAATGACAGTGGTCCCGAACGGGACATATCTCCGGCATAAGTAAAAGCCAGAAGTCGTGGGTCTTGGCGGCTCTTTCCAGGAAATGGATTCAAGACAAACGGCTTCTGACCTGTTCACGTGGGAACAGAATTGGGGACGATTCCGAATGAATAATGGGTTTCTCCTATCAAATCTTGGAAGCACCGGGAGGTTTTCCCTCGGCCTGGCACACGCCGGGCCGAGGGATCTTTCTTCCGTGTTCCGCAATCTGGGGGGATTTTACTAGGTCTTGATCTCCACGTCAACCCCCGCCGGGAGGTTGAGCGACATGAGGGCGTCAACGGTCTTTTCCGTCGGCTCCGTAATGTCGATGAGGCGCTTGTGGATGCGCATCTCATATTGCTCGCGGGCATCCTTGTGGACGAACGTCGAGCGGTTGACCGT
>DAISXX010000013.1:0-13397 GCA_036825695.1 Patescibacteria group bacterium
TGGTGTTCCACGACCCGGCGCCCCCCGGAACCTCCCCTATCCCCCTCCGCCGGCAGCGCAAGAGGTTTAAAATGGTCGACCCGAAGGGCACGCGCACCATCAAGGCGCGCCACCCGGAAGTGGTCACGATCTTCCTCGACGCCCCGACGGACGAGCTGCTCGCCCGCCTCCAGACCCGCGACAAGGGCGCCACCGCCGACCTCGACGCGCGCGTCGCCGCCATCGGCCAGGAACGCGCCATCGGCGAAACCTGCGACCACGCGGTCCAAAACCCGCAGGGCGCGCTCGACGCGACCGTCCGGGCCGTGTCCGAGATCATGGACCGTCCCTAAACTCCGCCCTTCCGGGCGGCTTTTGTTTGCGAAAAAAAAAGACGAGAGCGTTACGCTCCCGCAGCGACGGTCTCCGGACCGAAGAGCTCATCAAGCTCGGCGGCAGTCATCCCGAGCTTGAGGCCCCAGGCCGCGAGGTTGTTTACTGGACTGCTGCCCGTACTGTACCCGTAAAAGAGAGACGCCGGCGTCCTGGAGAGGTATTCGCGCACGGTGCGCGTATCCCGAAATTCTTCCTTGCGGATGTGCGTCGCGACCGCGAAGAAGTGCGGGCTCATTCCTTCCGCCTTGAGCGCCGCGACGAAAATCTCGCGGCGGCGTAGCTCTTCTGGCTTCCATTTTTCCCGCATCCACACGGCCGGTTGCAACCCATAGTGTTCCAACAGGTTGTAACCGAGCGTCGACTCCAGCAGGACGCGAGCGCGCCGAGCGCGCTCCTCGTACTCCACGAACGGAGGATGAGACCGCGGGTCAGACTCGGCCGCCGGAAATTCCGGGGGAACGAACATGGCCGCATGCAACACCGCAAGCTCGGGAACGCGGGCAATCATCGTCTGGAGCTGCTTGGCCTCATGCTGCTTCAACTCCCCGTTCGCCGTCGCGAGCTGCGCGATAGCCTGGCCGACGAACGGCGTGGTGTGGTCGACGGGACCGTTGAAGTACGTCTGCTGCCGAAACGGGTGCGGATCCCATACGTTGAAATGGCTCAGGAGGATCGATCCGGGCCGGCGGAGCGCGGCGTGCACGTCGGGATCGGCAAGATACGCGGGGCGCCACCCGAGTGACCACGGATCGGTCGACACCGGAACGCGGGACTTGAGGAACAACTTGTGCACGTCGTCGCCGCCCTTGAACCCGAACGTCCACTTGAAGCGGAGAATCTCCCCCACCAGGCGGATGCCATACCCGCGCAGGAGCGCAACGGCCTCCTCGATGAGGCCGACCGACTCAACCGGCGTGTCGAAAAAGGCGAAAATCGACGGGAGATACACATCGGGCGCAAGACCCTTCGGAACCGCCCCCTCAAGCTGGCCGTCCTTGAACAACTGCACGGCGCGCCGAAGCGCCTCGAAATCCTCCCATGATCGCTTGCCGCGAACGACCAGATCGTTGGCGCCATGAAGCAGAAGCGTCCAGGATGCCCATTCTTCGTCTCGAAGCATGATGATATTCTCGCTTGTTTCGTTGGATGAAGGATCGCTCGCGGTGCCAGCGCGAGTTGTGTCCGGCACACGCCTGCGGTTTGCGCGCAGGGTGTATTTTGTCCGAACCCCGTTGCCTTGCGGCCAGTGCACCCTGTCAAAAAATCCGAGATTTGTCCAGATCTTGACCGATTCCGCCCTTTCAGCTACTATTCGGCCACATTTAGCGCCTGGGTATGAACGCTGATTCCGCGCCGAAAGGACGGGATGCGGTCCGCTAACAGAGCGATTTAACGACATTCCTATGTCAGACGAAGAAAAGGTCGAAGCCGCCGAAGAGGTGGTCGCGGCCGAGCCGGTGGCCGAGGCCCCGGTCGAGGAAGCCAAGAAGGAAGAACCGGCGCCGGTCGCGGTCGTCATGAAGAACGAGGACCTGCGCGTCGGTATGACGGTGCGCATCCACGAGAAGATCGAGGACATCACGCCGAAGGGCGAGAAGCGCACGCGCATCCAGGTATTCGAGGGCCTGATCCTCGGCATCCGCGGCGCGGGCATCTCGAAGACCATGACGGTCCGCAAGGTCGCCGACGCGGGCGTGGGCGTGGAGAAGATCTACCCGCTCAACCTCCCGGCCATCGACAAGGTGGAGGTCGTGAAGACGGCCAAGGTCCGCCGCGCGAAGCTCTCCTTCATCACGGACAAGCGCTCCAAGTTCCGCCGCAAGCTGAAGGAAGTCTGGGAGAAGAAGGAAAAGAAATAGAACGGGATAAAAAGAGCACCCTCGAGTTTCGGGGGTGCTTTGTTGTCGTCCCTACCGGATGCCGTCGAGGATGCGCTCCATCGTCGCGGCGGCCGGAAGGTCGGTGACCTGGGTCACCTGAGCGGGAAGTCCGGTCACCTGGAGGACGGAAGGATCATTGGTCGCGCCCATGAGGCCCGACCGGAATCCGTGCGCCTCCCAGGCGATCCTCTGTACGTCCGGATCCTTCGCCGCGTCCACGAACCGCTTGCCGGCGGCCGTGAGCGGGATGATCGGGTGGCGGGCCCACGCGGTCGGGAGCGGGTACACGGTACGGATCTCGGACTTGATCCTCGCCTGCGCATCAGGGTTGGCGAGGGCAAACTCGACCAACAAGCTCTCATACGCGACGATCATGGGCCGCGAGCCAATGCCCATGTCGAGCATGCCCTGGAAGAGCGCCGAGGTCTTCGGGTCCATGCTCCCCATCCGCGCGAAGTACTTCTTCACGTCGGGGAGAACGAGGTCGGCCGCGGCCGCGTCGGGCGGATCGCCGCCGTTGTAGGCGACCGCGAGCATGCCGGCAAAGATGCTGCCAGAGGCCGAGACGTTGGGGTCCGTGGGGGACACCTTGATCTTGGCCTTGTCGCCGAACTGGGTGAGCCCGATGCTCGCCCAGGTCTTCTCCTCGCGCATGGCGGACGAGAGCTTGGCGAAGTCCACGTAGTAGACCCCGTCTCGCACCTCCCCCATCCGCGCGGCCACGAGGCCCTGTGCCACGGCGTCGTAGGCGTAGACGACGATAGGCGACGCGAAGACGTTCTCCATGGCCACGGTCTCGTTCGGATGGCGGTCCTTGTAGAGGTCCGCCGCGATGCTCGAGCTCGGCCAAAGGAAATCCTTCCCGTCGCTCGGCACCGTCACCATGTCGATCGAGCCGAGCGTATCGGCGGCGAGGACGAGACAGTACTTGTCCTTCCAGATGGCGACCACGTCCGGATCCTTGATGAGCCCGGATTTTTCGCCGCCCACCGTGCCCTTGACCTTCGTGATGCCCTGCGGGCACCCGTCCGTCTTGGCGGCGGCCGCCGCAGGATCGGCGGCACCGGCTGCCGATCCGGGACCGCGCATCCCATACCACACGATGAATCCGAGGATGGCCACCAGGAAGGCCGCTCCGAAAATGCTCTTGCCGTTCATGTCTGCTCCTTGTCCTTGTTGCGGGGGTACTTGTTGCGCCGGGGGCTCTCCATGTCCATGAGGGCCTCCAGCGTCGCGTTTGCCACGTCGAGACGCAGCATCTGCTCGTCGAAGAGCTTCACGTAGAGCTCCTTAAGCGCGTCGGCGATCCGGTCGATCGCCTGCTCGGTCTTTTCCACGCTTGCCTGGTCGAGCTCGGGCTCGTTCGCCAGGTCGACGTAGTCGCGCACGATCTCGAGCGCCCTCGGCAGATACATCTGCACGAAGGTCGACGCGTCCGCGCTGGTGCGGTTTTGGCGCCGAAGCCTTTCGAAGATGCGCGTGAGCCGTTCGCTCACGTGCTCCACGCGCTCGCGCATCCGCGGGTTGCGAATCTGCTTCGCGAGCTCGGCGAAGGCGCGTGCCTGCGCGAGCCCGTCCTCAATCGTCGTATCCTTCTCTTCCTTCGGCTCCGGGGAGTCGAAGAGGAAGAAGCGGCAGCCGACGAACACGGCCAGCGGCACGAGGCCGACCACCACCACGGGGGCATGGACGACCGCGACCGCCCCGAGGGCGGCCACGGTGGCCACCCCCGAAAACAAGTCACGTTTGTCGAGCATGTCGCCTCCTAGTTGTAGCCCTTGGCTTCGCGCATGGCCTTGCCCACGTCCTCGGTGCCGACGCAGACCTTGCCGCGGTTGGTCATTCCCTCGAGCTGCTTCTTGTCCGCGTCGCCGAACTGGATGGCGAACACGGGCCACTCGGTGGCCGCCGGATGCGCCGACGCGTAAGCCTCGTAGACCGCCGGCGTGTCCGTGGGCTCGCCGTCGGTGAGCAGGATCACGGCCGCGAAGTAGTTCCCGATGAACTTCGGATCCTTCGGGTCGCGGTGGGCCTGGCTCCAGGCCTCGAGCGTCTCGAGTCCCTTCGCCTTCGCCCCGTAGAGTCCGGTCCCGCCGCACAGCGACGTGTCCCGCACCTGCGCCATCAGCCCCGCGAGCGCGTCAGGGTCGTTCCCTTCCACCTTGATGGGATCGAGCGCCTCGCCGCAGAACGGGATCACGATGGACACGTCGTCCTTCGACGGCTGGAGCAGGTAGCGCCGCGCCGTGTCCGGGTCGAACATGTAGGCGAGCGACCCCTTGGCCGCCTTCTCGCGCGTGGTCGACTTGAACGGTTCGCCCATGCTGCTCGACACGTCGACCAGGAACACGGACAGGCTCGGCTTGCGCAGCGCGGTCTGGTACAGGTCGAGCGCCTCGCCGATCACCTCCGCGGACGGAACCGTCAGCGGCGTGATGGTGCGCGCGGTGTCGATCCCCCAGTCGGGGTTGAACACCGACGGGTTGGGATTCGACACGTCGAGCCCGAGCCCGGCACGACGGCCGTGCGACTCGATCTCGGCGCGGCCCGCGTCCGAGGCGAGGAACGTCTGCAGCCCGTCGAACAACTCCTTCTTCCTCGCGTCCCCATGGTCGATGTAGCCGAGCGGAAAGTCCGCGATCGGCAACGCATCGGACGGGTACACCGCGTACAGCGGCTCGAGGCCCTGGGCCGTGAGCTTCTGGTTCGCATCGATGACCAGCGCCTCGTAGTTCACCATCGTATTGAAGCGCTCGGGGTCGGCGAGGTACTGGGCCCCGAGGAAGCCGGAGGAACCGGCCGAGACGTCGATCTGGTGGAGGAACGCGCGGGTTCCCTTCTGCACCGCGGGATCCTGGAGGTTCTCGTGAGTGAGCACGTCCGGATGTCCGGCGAACGCCGAGAGCACCCCGAAGAACATGCTCGCCCCGGTGTTCGACTGGCTCGCCGAGGTCGCGGCGAGCCGCACGCGGCCCGACTTGGACTTCTCGAGGATGTCGTCGATCCCGACGTTCGGGTTGCCGACCCAGCCGAGCTCGGCGGCGAGCGATTTGCGCACTCCGATGACGACCGGGGAACGCATCACGCTCTGCGCGCTCTTCACCACGTGCTGGCGGTCGGCGTAGTTCAGCCAAACGGAGCTGGCCGGCCACACCGCGTCCGCGTCGAGCTTGCCGCCCTGGATCTGAAGCGCGATATCCACGCTGCCCGCGTAGGCGAACGTGATCGTCGCGCCGTGCTCCCGGCCGTACTTCACGACCATGGGCTCGAGATCCTTGCTGTCGCTTCCCGCGAGGACGGTGAACGCGACCGCGTCGCTCGGCGGCGCCTGGGGCGTCGAGATCGAGGAAACGGGATCGGTGACGCACGCCGTGGCGAGCGCGAACAGAGAGAGCGCCAACAGGCGCGAGAATGCAGGATTCACGTTGATTCTCCTTGTTTCCGGAAATACGTTCGGTTGTGAACGAACCGGTCGGTTACCCTAACAAAAAGACGGCCCCGCGTCAACGTGCCGTCCCTTCGCCTACTCGGACGTAAAAACCGCAACCACGTTCGGCACCACGGCCGAGAGCACGTCGACGGCGTCGTCCCCGTTTTCGATCGAAATTCCGGTCGACGGCCCGCCGTCCAGGTTGCCCGCGATCACGAACTTCTCAGGCTGTTGCGCGAGCCAATGCGAGAGCTCGTACAGGGTAAGCGTTCCCTTCTCCGTGACAATCACGTAGTCGACCATATCCGCGTCCTCGGCGACCGCGGTTCGCCGCGCGCGCTGGCCCGAGTCGGACTCGACGAGTGGCTTGCCATCCGCGATCAGCGTAGGGAACGAAAGCAGCATCTCGTCGACACGCTCGTCTCCCGGATCGTCCGGAAGATAACGCATCCCGAGCCCGCCCATGAGGGCGGTGAGCGAGAACGTGTATGCGTGCGGGTCGGCCTGTGCCTCACGGCTCGGCCATGGCACGGCGCTCGTTCCCTTTCCCGTCTTCCAGTAACCGGACGGCGTATTGTCCGCGTTGAAATACGCGCCGTTGAACACGACGTCGGCCCCGAGATCTTCCCTCCACTGCCGCACGCTACGCGGATTGGACGGGTCGCCGACGAGCGAATATTCGGCGCCGAACGTCGGGAGGCGATACACGAGCAGCGTCACGCTTCGATCTCCGAGCTCGATCGTTCGTCGCGACAAACCTTCCGGCGCGCGCGGCAAGACGCGCCAGACGACAACGGGAACCGCCACGAACAGCATGACGAATACGAGGAGGACGATCGTACGGAGTTTCATACCGACCGATTATACCAAACACCCCTCCGGCTTGCGCCGAAGGGGTGTGCGTATTCATTTAGACCGACTGCAGCGCGTTCTCGGAATCGACCGAGGCGCCGAAGGGGTTGGTCACGAGGTCCTGCTGGGTGATCGAAAGGATTCCCTTGTTCCAGGACGCACCGAAGATCGAGTACGCGGCGGTCTCGGAGGTGACCCAGTGGAGATCGCCGTCGTTTCCGACGACGTACACCTTTGTGTCTCCCGCAAGCTTCACCTTCGTTCCCGGGGCGAACGTGGCCGTGCCGCCGTCCGCGTACGACGCGAGCGTCGCGGCGGAAACGGTCTTCACGGACGTCCACGAGGAGAACCACGTGAAGTACGTCTTCTCGCTCGGAATGGTGAGCTTCTCACCGTCCTTCACCAGATACACCGTGTTCGATCCGGACACCTTCACGGCGCTGACCGTGCCGGCGGACGCGATCGACGGGAGCGAAACTGTGCCCTCGTAGATGGTGCCGTCCGTGCCCTGCCAGTACACGTGCATGTCGTCCGAGAGAACCGGGGCCCCGCCGAAGCCGAGCTCATAGGTTTCTCCGGTCGCCATGTTCAGGTACGCGACGTTGCCCGTGGAGTCATTGCCGACCACCACGTCGCCGCCGTCCGAGTCGGTGACCGCGAACGGGATGTTCGTCGTGGCCTTCGTCTCGAAGTCGTACATCTTCCCTTCCGAGCCGGACGCGTAAAACACGCGGTCGGACTCGAGGAGGAACTTGCCTCCCGTGGCCGTGCCGAGCACCTTCACGTTGCTTCCGTCGGAGACGGAGAGCGTGTCGGACGGGTCGACCCAGGCCATGTACACGCCGTTCAGCTGGTAAGCGTCTTCCGGCGCGCGGTACCAGTTCAGGAACTCGCCGTCGTGCTTCGTGAGCACGTTCGTGTCGAGATCGTACGTGTAGCGCGTGAAGTTCATGAAGAATTCCACCTGGTCGCTCACGATGAAGTGCGCGGCGTACACGTCGGCGTCCGGATCAACCCACGTTCCGTCAATGGCGGAACGGGTCATGCCGAGGTGGTTCACGTTGCGCGTGTCGCCGATCCAGAGCTGCTTGTTGCCGGACGGGAACGTCATCTTGATCAGCACGCGGCCGTCCGCGGCATCCTCGAGTTCTTCGTCGCGCAGCTCCCAATGGGCGCCGATGATATCGGCGTCACCCTCGGCCTTGTCGTACAGGTAGACGCCGGCCTGGTCGACCGAAGTCTTGCCCGAGTAATCGAGCGCGGTGTTGAAGTAGACGTTTCCATCCTCGTCGACCATCGCGTCGATCGTCTCAACGCCGGAGAAAAACACGTCATCCACGAGCTTCGTGGCCGTGCCGTCCGTGCCGTACTCAGTCACGGCGTAGTGGTTGCCGCCGAAGTCCACCTGCGAGGCGAACACGAAACGGCCGTCATTCGCGTTGAAGCGATTGAGATCGAGCGCGTCGGCGGGAACGTTGTTCACGAGGAGCTTGTAGCCGTCCTTCATGAAGTAGACGTCGTACAGCGCGCAGTCGTTCGGCTCGCACGAGTCCACCGGCTCGGCCACGACGGTGTACCCGCCGAGGTTGATCGGGCCGATCGCGTCATCCGCAAACGCGAGCCGCTCCACACGGTAGTCGCCATAGTTCCAGGCCGCCGCGGAAATCGCGGCGTCCCAGTTTCCGTTGTCGGCGTTGACCGACAGGAACGGAGAAACCGCCATCGCCAGGGCGATGACGGAGAATACGAATTTCTTCGTCATAAAATTGAAGTATTTCATAATTTTACCCCAGAACTGCCTGTCCCCCCGAAGCCTTTTGGCATAGGGGGAGAACCAGATCTTGAGGGCGAATGGTACCAGAAAATGAGGGTTTTGTCAATGGGTGAAGGTAAATATTATGCTCTACAAAGCTAAATACAAAATTGGATATCACTGTTTGTGATATCCAATTTCTTTCTACAGCATTCCCTTCAAATACTGCCCCGTGAGCGAAGCCTTCACCTTCACGATGTCCTTCGGCGTTCCCTCCGCGACGACTTTGCCGCCCTTCATGCCGCCCTCCGGGCCCATGTCGATGAGCCAGTCGGCGGTCTTGATGACGTCGAGGTTGTGCTCGATAATAAGCACCGAGTTGCCCTTGTCGACGAGCAGCTGGAGCACGCCGAGGAGGCGCTTGATGTCCTCGAAGTGCAGACCCGTCGTCGGCTCGTCGAGAATGTAGAGCGTCTTGCCCGTGGCGCGGCGCGAAAGCTCGGTCGAAAGCTTCACGCGCTGGGCTTCACCTCCGGACAACGTCGTCGCCGACTGCCCAAGGCGGATGTAGCCGAGGCCGACCTCGTGGAGCACGTTCAGCTTGTCGAAGATCATCGGCTGGTCCGCGAAGAAGCGTCGCGCCTCCTCCACCGTGAAGTTGAGCACGTCGGAGATGGTCTTGTCCTTATAATGGATCTCGAGCACCTCGGCGACGTAGCGCGTGCCATGGCACTCCGGACACTCGATGTACACGTCCGGCATGAACTGCATCTCGATGCGGCGCAGGCCTTCGCCGGCGCAGGCCTCGCAGCGGCCGCCGCCCTTCACGTTGAAGGAGAACTTGCCCGCGTCGAAGTTGCGCATCTTGGCTTCCGGCACGGCGGTAAACAGGTCGCGCACGGCCGTGAACACGCCGGTGTACGTGGCCGGGTTCGAGCGCGGCGTGCGTCCGATCGGCGACTGGTCGATCGCGACCACCTTGTCGATGTGTTCCAATCCCTTGATGGCCTTGTGCTGGCCCGGGTACAGCTTGGCGCGATAGAAGTGACGGCTGAGCGCCTTGCCGAGGATGTCGAGAATGAGCGTCGACTTGCCGGAGCCGGATACGCCGGTCACGCACACGAGCTTGCCGAGCGGAATGTCGACGTCGAGGTTCTTGAGGTTGAACGCGTTCGCGCCGATGATCGAGAGTTTCTTTCCGTTGCCCTTGCGGTACGCCTTCGGCAGCGCGATCGACTTCTTTCCGGAGAGATACTGGCCCGTGAGCGAGTCCTTATCCTTCACGATCTGCGCCGCGGTTCCCTCGGCGATGATCTCGCCGCCGTACTCGCCGGCGCCCGGACCCACGTCGAACACGTAGTCCGCCGCGCGGATCACGGCCTCGTCGTGCTCGACCACGATGACCGAGTTCCCCACGTCGCGCAGGCGCTTCATGGTCTCGATGAGGCGGTCGTTATCGCGCGGATGCAATCCGATGGACGGTTCGTCGAGGATGTAAATGACGCCGGAGAGCGCGGAGCCGAGCTGGGTCGCCAAACGCACGCGCTGGGCCTCGCCGCCCGAGAGCGTCATGGCCGCGCGGTCGAGCGTCAGGTAACCGACGCCCACGTCCATCAGGTGCGACAGGCGCGACACCACTTCCTTCGCGACGCGCTCGACGATCAATCCGGCCTCGCTCGACAACTCGCCGAAGTTCGTCGCGCCGAGCTTCTTGGGCTTTTCTTCCTTCGTCTTCACGCGCGGGTCCTGAACCTTCACCCCCTTCGCCAGCACGTACGGCTTGAAGAACGCAAGCACGTCCTCGATGGCCATGTTCACGACGTCCGAAACGTTCTTGTCGCCAATCTTCACGGCGAGCACTTCCGGGCGCAGGCGCTTTCCCTCGCATGCCGGGCACACCATGGTGCGCATGTAGCCCTCGAGCTCATGGCGGACGTACTCGGAATCCGTTTCCTTGTACTTGGCCTCGAGCTGCGCGAGAATACCCGGGAACGTCACGTCCTGACCGTCGAAGGAATACGTCGTATCGCCGGTTCCGTTCAAAATCAATTCCAGCTTGTCCTTCGGGATCTTCTCCACCGGGACGCTGATCGAGAACTTCTGCTTCTTGCCGACCGTCTCGAGCAGGCGCAGGTAGCTCGTCTGGTTGCCGGCAATACGCGTCCACGGGCGCACCGCCCCCTCGGCGAACGTCAGGCGCTTGTTCGGAATCACGAGCTCCGGCTCAAGCACGAGTTTCACGCCGAGGCCCGTGCATTCCGGGCACGCGCCGAACGGCGAGTTGAACGAGAACAGGCGCGGCTCGGGCTTCGGCAGGTTCGTGCCGCAGCGCGCACAGCTGAACGACTGTGAGAACAAAATTTCGTCACCGTTGTCGTCATTGAGCGCGATGAGAAGCCCGTTGCCATAATCGAGCGCCTTCTTCACGAGGTCCTTCGCGCTCGCGCTCGGCAGCTGCGCGACCACCACCTCGATGGTATGGTCCTTCTTCTTATCTTTCTTCATCGCGATCGCCTCGTCGACGTCCATGAGCAGCCCGTCGAAGCGCACGCGCGAAAACCCGGCGTTCTGCGCGGCCACGAGCACGGTCTTGTGCTCGCCCTTCTGGTTCTGCACCACCGGCGCGAGCAAGAGTACCGTGGCGGTCTGCGCGAACGCGAGCGTGCGCGTGACGATCTGATCAAGCGTCTGTTCCTTTACCGGATCGCCGCACTTCGGGCAGTGCGGCATGCCGGCACGCGCGAACAGCACGCGGAGAAAATCATAAATCTCGGTCACCGTACCGACCGTGGAGCGCGGATTATGCGACGACGATTTTTGATCGATGGCGATCGTCGGCGAAAGGCCGAGGATTTCGTCGACGTCCGGCTTGTCCTGCAGTTCCAAAAATTGGCGGGCGTACGAGGAGAGCGACTCCATGTAGCGCCGCTGGCCTTCCGCGTAAATGGTATCGAATGCGAGCGAGGACTTGCCCGAGCCCGAGAGACCGGTCACGACCACGAACTTGTTCTTCGGAATGTCGACGGAAATGTTCTTAAGGTTGTGGACGCGCGCGCCCCGGACCGAGATGAACTCTTGTGACATAGCAAAATCGCAAACACTTGAAAGTGCTTGCGATGCTACCACCGGATTGCCGGAAGGTCAAGGCGTCACGGCGGACCTACTTGCCGACGCAGCTGTTCGTCACCGTCCCCTCCTCGAACACGCAGGTCTTCCCCGACTTCTTTCCCGCGCCGCACGGGTCCATGGTGCAGACACTGATCCCGTTCGGATCGCCGAATGACGGATAGTTCAAGTCCCGAAGCTCTTGCCCGTTCGTCGCGATGGCGTTGAAGACCTTCTGGAGATCGTACGACTCGCAGGTGGAGATGTTGTCACAGCTGAACGACAGGTATCCGCACGTTCCCGTCGCCGCGTCGAGCGCCACGTCGGCCGTATACCACTGCAACGCCGCGCCTCCGGTAACCGCGGCCGCGGCAACGGCGGCAGTGGTACCCGTCGCCGTGGAAACGAGCGTCGGGGAGTGGGTGTACCCGCACTGGCTGTAGACGTCCACGTCCGGATTCTCGTCCACCAAGTTCACGAACGTCTCCGCCGGGTCAAGAATTGAGCACACGGACGGATCCGGAGGAACATTGAAATCATTTCCCGGAACGACCTGGCCGCAGGACACGCAGACCGCGTTCTTGCCATTGCCAAGGCACTGCGCGATCTTGGCGTCGCCGCCCGGCTCGACGAGAGTTCCGAAGCATCCCGAGAACTGGCACGTCGTCCCATCCGGGACGGCCACGCCGCTGTCGTCGGTCAGCACGTCCACCGTCGCGCCGCACGTGTACCCCTGGTACCTCCCCTTTACGAGGCTTGCCTTGTCAACCGTGTATCCGGCATCGAGGAGCGCGTCACACGTGGTCGCGCCCTCGAGAATCGTCACGCGGCGAAGCATCGGAAGCGAGGGCGGCGTGAGCTTTAACAGGTTTGGGTTGACCGTAAACAGGATGACGTACGCGAACAGAAGGAGGACGAACCCGCTGACCGCCTTCACGATCATGTCCTTCGCCTTGCCGATCTCGCCCGTGCTCGCCCCGATCACGTAGCGGATGCCGCCGATCATGACGAAGACGATGGCGATGGTGATCGAGAACCCGAGCAGGAAGTTGTACATCACGCCGATATAGTCGCCGAAGTTGTTGATCGTCGTCGTGTTTGTCCCGTCCGTGTTCGGGATGGAAATTTGGAGGGTGTACGGAATCTTCGTGTCCGGATAGCAGTAGTGCGACCCCGGAAGGCACTCCGCGGGCTGCGTCGAGTCGTACGTGCCGTCGGGCGCCCCGTCGCCGTCGTAATCCTTCTCGCACAGCGATTTGCTCGCATAGCACTGGAGCAGAGATCCGGGATACTGGGCGGAATCCGTCGCCCAAAGGTATCCCTGGCTTTTGGAATTCGCCGCGCAGGTGGTCGCGCAGGTGGGACCGTCGGCCGGCCCGGCCGTCAGCGTGGCGCCCGCTCCCGAGATATTGCAAAAGCACGCGTTGCCGGACGCGCTCGCCTTCGGCGCGAACGGAAACGCGCAGGCGAGAACGACGAGCAATGCGAAAACGATTCGGATGCGGCGCATAGGATTATGGTGAGGCGGTGGAAAACCGCTCGATCAGCTTCGACAGGACGTCCTCCGGAATGGCACCCTGAACGCGCACGCCGTTGATGAAGAACGTGGGCGTCCCCCGGACGCCGGCCTTCGCGCCCGCCTCGTAGTCGGTCTCGATCTCCGGAAGGTTGCGGTCGCTCGCCATGCAACGGGAGAACTGACCTGCGTTCAAGTTCACTTCCTGCGCGTAACGCAGCAGCGCGGCCTCGGACAGGTCGGACTGGTTCGCGTACAACTTGTCGTGATAATCCCAGAACCGCCCCTGCTCCGCCGCGCACTCGCCGGCCTCGGCGGCATTCACCGCGTCCGGATGGAGCTCGGTAATGGGAAAGTCGCGATAGACAAACCGTACCGTATCCGGGAATTGCGCGGCGGCGGCGCGCACGACGAAGCTTTCCTCGCGCGAATACGGGCAGCCGAAGTCCGCGAACTCAACGATGGTGACCGGCGCGGCCTTGTTTC
>DAISXX010000014.1:0-12724 GCA_036825695.1 Patescibacteria group bacterium
GGCCCGCATAGACGAGGTGCTCGTCGAGGATTGGGTTGTTGTCCGGCGGCAGCGAGAGCGCGAGGAACATGAGGAGCAGCATCGTGACGCCCGCGATCGCCGCGAGACGCAGCGCGATGCCGAGAATCAGCGCGATGCCGACTCCCGCGAGTCCGAGCATGAAGAGCCAGTCAACGGCCGAGACGCCGGCCAGCGAATGGAAGAATCCGGCGAACGGACCGTCCACGGCCTTCGAGAGGAATCCCGTGGTCGGCGAGCCGCCGTTCAGCCAGGCGTTTTCCGGCTTCGTGGCGAACCCGAGTCCGAACAGCTTATCGACGAACGCCCACAGGAAAATCCAGCCGAGCGAGAGACGAACGAAGGCGAGAAACTTTGGAAGTGCGCTCATACCGTTTTGATACGGAATTAATCGTCACTGCCGCCGGAGGAATTGGATCCGCCGCCCGAATCGCTTCCGGAAGAATCATTTGAATCCCCGGACGTTTCGTCGGAGGAATCGTCGGAGGAATCGTCCGACGCGTCGTCGCCAGAATCGACGGAATCTTCGGAGGAGCCGGAAGAAGAATCGGAGGAAGAATCGTCAGACGAGTCATCGGTTGCGTTACTCGACGAGTCCCCGGACGTACCGGCGGCATCCTCGACGTCCTCGGCCTCCTTCTGCGCGTGCCACTCGGTCTCCCACGCGTCCTTCAGACCGTCGCCGTCCTCGTCGTCTTCCTCAACGTCGGATGCATCCTCGGCCGAATCCTCGGACTCGGCGTCATCCGTCCCATCGTCAATTCCATCAATCTCGACGTCCACTTCGTCGCTCACCGGAACGTCGACGACCGACAACATGCGCATCAGGTCCGAAAGGAACGCGGAAATGGTTTCGGAGTCGAACGCGTTGAACGCGAGCGTCTTACCGAATGCCGCCGCGAACCGCGCCACGATATCGTCCTTGCGTTCCGCGAACGACGCGAGCCTGTCCGACACGTCCTCCGTGACCAGTTCGTCCGACTCGACGAACTCGCCGCCATGCGAACGGAACACGTTTCCCGCGTCGTCCGTCACCACGACGCCATCCGGAATTTCCCCATCCGCGAGAGGATCGCCAACCTCATACTCGCCGAAAAACCCATCCGGCAGGTCGTCGACCTGATCGGCCCAGTCATCGCCGTACAGCGCCTCCGCCTGGGCTTCGTCCTCGATTTCGCGAAGAACGCCGCCGTCCTCGACGGCATACACGCTCGGATCGCTCTCGAGCTTCAGCAGGGTCGAACCGGCCTGGTACGTCACCGCCCCGCCGAGCGGGAGCGCGGCGAGGTCGTCGCAGGAAATGTCCACCACGCCGTCGAATCCGCCGTTCCACGAATAAAAGATCCTCTCGTTCGGATACACGTACCGCTGCCCGTCCGCCGCGAGATAATAGACCGAGCTGAAATCCGGGCATTTGACGAGGTCTCCGGCCGTGGCGGTCGGAGCGATCGCGCTCGTGGGATCCGCGACCTGGGCGAACGCCGGACGAACGACGGAAAACGCGAGAATCACGGCGACGAAAAACGAAAGGGAACGTTTCATACGCCTACACCTTTAAATATTTACGCATCGCGATGCCGGTGGCGAGCATGTTGATCAGCGTGAGGGCCAGGAACTGTCCGCCGAAAATCCAGTACCAGTTCATGACGAAATAGTCGAACAGCCCCGCGGATTCGCCGCCGAAGAACGCGCCGAGCTGCGGATCGATGGCCGCGACGCTCGGATAGACGACGGCCGCCACAAGACCGACCGCCAGCGCGGAGTACAGGACGCACTCGATGAGGAACGGGGCGCGCACGAACGCGTTGGTGGCGCCCACCAGCTTCATGATGCCGATTTCCTCGCGATGGATGAAAATGCCGATGCGCACGGTGTTAAACACGATCAGGACCGCGATCAGCAGGAAAATTCCGGACAGCGCGAGGCCGAACATCTGCACGCGGTTCGTGGTGACCCGGATGCGCTCGATGATGTCCTCGTAACTGGAGAAATCCTTTTCGCGGATGTCGTTACGGAACTGCGGGTTGTCGAGCGCGCTCAGGATGAACGGAAAGTCGTCCGCCGTGTGCGCCTTGATGATGAGCGTCGGCCCGAACGGATTACCGCCAACGGCATCGAGCGACTGGAGGATGGCATCGTCGGCCGCGTGGCGGTCCTTGAAACGCTGCAGGGCCTCGTCGGACGTGATGATGACGACGTCGCGCACCTGCGGCAACCCCTGAAGATACCCGGAGGCGTTCCGGATGCGGTCCTCGGTGGTCGCCGGAAAAAAGTAAACGGACACCTCGATGCGGTTCTCCGCGTACGAGATGGCCTTCTCCGTGGCCTGCTGGAGCACCACGAGCACGTTGACGGTCACGAGCGTCATCGCGAGCATGCTCACGGTGATGACGGACAGCCAAAAATTGCGTCCGAAATTCTGAAAGGCGAATTTGATGGCGCGCAGTGCGGAGGTCATAGTTTGTATCGTCCTTCCTCGACGTCCGAGATGATTTCTCCGTCCTCAAGCGTGATCACGCGCTTCTTGAGCGCGTTCACCACCTCACGGTTGTGCGTGACGAGCACCACGGTGGTGCCGAACTCGTTGATCTTCTTCAGGAGGTCGATGATCTCGTGCGTATGGATGGTGTCGAGATTGCCGGTCGGCTCGTCGGCCACGAGAATTTTCGGGCGATGCACGAGGGAACGGGCCACCACCACGCGTTGCTGTTCCCCGCCCGAAAGCTGCTTCGGATAACGGCCGGCTTTCTCGTGAAGGTTCACGATCTTCAGCACCTGGGGCACGACCTCGCGGATGCGCTTGTTCGGCGCGCCGGCTACCTCGAGCGCGAACGCGACGTTCTCGTACACGGTCTTGCGCGGCAGCAGCTTGAAATCCTGGAACACCACGCCGATCTGGCGGCGCAGCAGCGGCACGTCATGTTCGGAAATGCGCGAGATGTCCCACCCGCCGATGGCGATGGAACCGCTCGTCGGACGCTCCTCGGCGAACATCATCTTCGCGAGCGTGCTCTTCCCGGTTCCGCTTTGCCCGACAATCGAAACGAACTCCCCCGGCCGGATGTGGAGGTTGATGTTCCGTATCCCGACGATGTTCGGCGGATACGTTTTGTTGACGTTCTTGAAATGAATCATTGCAGTAGCTTCACGCTGACATGGATCACGCCCGCGCCGAGCGTGGCGATCTTTTGGAACGCGACTTTGTCGAGATCGATCACGCGGTTCGGGAATACGCTGCGATCCGGACCGTAATCGTTTACCTTCACCGTGACCGAACGCGTCGGGTCATCCTGCCGCGAAACGACGAGATACGTGCCCTTCGGGTAATCTGGGCTCGCGGCGCAGTCGCAGCCGCGGTAGGCATACCAACTGGCCTCCCCGACCTCGGGAATCGCATCCTCGAAAATCGCGAGCCGGGCGTACGGGAGGTGGATCAGCGCGCGGACCGAGGCATTCTCCGGGCTGTCCTCGCTCGGCAGCTCCTCCCACGCGGCCGAGACGCCGTTGTAGAAGTAAATGCGGCGGCGACCGTGGAGCGCCACGTCCGTTTGCGGCTCGTCCGCCGGATATTTGATCTCGAGGAAAAAGTAATCCGCGCCGTCGTAGCTCGACTTGTTCAGGATGTCGAACAGATACACGTTGCCAAGGAGCGTCCTGTCCGCGGGAATCGTCGACGCCATGAGCGAGGAATCGAGCGTCTTCACGTCGACGCGGGTGGAGACGTTAAGCGTGTCCGGGCGGATGCCGAGTCGGAACAGGCCGTCGCCGGACTCGAGCGTGTAGCCCTTCGCGATGGTGGCCGCGTCAAATTCGGTGGAGGAAACCTGCTCGAGCTCGTCCGCGCGGACGAGGGACGGGAGCAAAAGCGTTGCGGTCAAAACGAATGCGACGAACGTTCTTGTCATGCTCATAGACGTGGTATATGATACCGCGCGACAGATGATGTCACAAGCGCGGGTATAGTTTAGTGGTAAAACGAGTGCTTCCCAAGCATTAGTCGCGGGTCCGATTCCCGCTACCCGCTCCAACGAAATCAATCAAACGAAAAAACGTTCCCGTCCGGGAACGTTTTTTCATGGAGCCGAAGGTGGGATTCGAACCCACGACCTCCGCTTTACGAAAGCGTTGCTCTACCCCTGAGCTACATCGGCACACTCGGGCCTCTAAAATTGCGATCGTTCGCTTTAGGGCTCCGGTCCGCGCTTCGGTGTATATCCGTATACACCGTTGCTTGCGGTCCTCGCCCTTCAGCGAAATCTCATCAATTTTAGAGACCCTCGTAACTCGACGCGGACGTCGATGTTACAACGCGAGGATAATATCAGACCTGGAAAAATCGATCAAGTCCTTCCGATCAACTTCCAGACGCGGGTGGTGGCGAGGTAGTCTTGAACCACTTCGTCGAGGGTTTCCTTTGGGATCGAAATCAAGGAAAGTTGGACTTTTTCGGCGTCGCCGACGCCCGTTCGGTCCGTCAGCTTGAAGATCATGAACGCGTCCTGGCCTTCCACCACCGGCGACACGTCGCCGGTGCCGAGCGCGTAAATGTCGTCCTTCCACTCGTCCGGGACGTCGGACATGCTGACGTAGCCGATATCCCCACCGGTCTGCGCCGAAGAGTCCTGGCTCTGCTCGGCGGCCACGGCGGCGAAGTCCTCGCCGGCGGCGACGCGGTCGTACGCGGCCTGGGCCTTCTGCTTGCGGGCTTCCTGTCGGCCCGCGTCCGCGGAAACCTTCTCGCTCAACTGCGTGGCGAGCACCACCGGCTTCACGACGCGCGCGCGGAACTCATCCGGCGTCCACCCGAACATCTGGGTGAGCTGAGCCGCGAACGTCGCTTCGTCCGTGCCGGAGGTGGCCTGGGCGTAGAACTCGTCGACGCGCGCGTCATCGACCGTAACCCCGTTTTGCACGGCGAGCTGGTCGACCGCGGCCTTGTGCACGAGCGTGTCCATGATGTTCGCGGTGATCTCGGTCTCGGTCGGCGCCGTGCCGCCCTGCGCGGCGGTGGTTTGAAAGTACGTGTTTAACGCGTCGCGCTCATCGAGAAAGGCGCGCATGGAAATCGCCTGGTTGCCAACCACCGCGGCCGGATACGGCACGACGCCCACGATGCGACGCACTGCCGCGTCCGTCGGAGGGCGGAGATACACGAACGAGGTGGTTCCGACAAGGAGAAGCACCGAAGCCGCGCCGATGACGGTGCCGCGAAGCAGCTTGGAGGAAAGCAGGCTTGGCTTTGGCGCCAAACCCGGGTCGATCGGCTCAACGGGCACGGCGGACACGGGTTCCGCGGCCGGTTCTGACGGAATGTTCGATTCGGGTTCCATACGGGCAGGTGCGGGACTTAGTGAAAGAAATACTGCCACCACTTGCTCGGATTTGCAACTTCCTCCGGAGCCTCGGCTTGGGCGAGTAACGCGCGAGGATCCTGGGCCTGGGCGACGTTCTCGGCCTCGCCGTCCGTGTTCGCGACCGGCGTCGCCTGACCGCTTTGGATAATCACCACGTTCTCTCCCGGCTTCTTGAGCCCAAGCTTGAGCCGCGCCTCGCGCTCGATGAACGACTGCGTCCGGAACGCGGTATTCAAATCCGCGATCTCAAGATTGCGCGTCTCAAGCGCCTGCGCCTGCGACTGGAGCGCGGCGATCTGATCGCGAATTTCGCGGTTGCGCATCCACTCCCGCCCGAACGACAACGCGAGCGCGACAAGCACGACCGCGTTGATGACGAACAACAGGCGGAACTCGAGAATGCGTTTCCAAAATGGCTTACGTGCTTCCGGCATGGTCGTCGCTCATGAATTGTTCGGTAGCCTCCTCACGCTCGCGCTTTCGCAGCTCGGCCGCGACGCGCTGGATCTCCTCCATGGTCATCCCCTTCGCGAGCGTGCGGAGCGTGTGTTCCTTGCGGTCGGCAGGAGCGGCGGAGACATGCTCACGCAGATCGTTCACCAAGTCGTGGATGCGGCTCGGCTTCGGGACGCGGCGGAACTCGATGTCCGCGTTCGATCCCGAGATGTGCAGACGCACGTCGCCGAACCGGAACATGGTGGGAATGATGCCCTTCACGCGATACGTCACGTCGTCGATGTGCGCGTACGGCACTTCCGAGACGACGCGGTCAAAAAATCCCTTGCGTTCCACGTCGATCACACGACGGTCCGTAAGCATGAACACGGTGTTCGACCATTTGAGATATGAACGCCACCCGATCACGGCCGCGGATCCGGCGAGCGCGAGAAACAGGACCACGCCGCCGATGCCCTGGCGGAACAGCGGGAACAGAAAGAAAAATGGAATCACGAACCAAAGGAACAGAAGCAAAAAGCGGGGCAGGTGCGGGACGACGTCCTCACGCACCACCTCGAGCACTTCCTCTTCCGGTTTCAATTGGATGGACTTATCGATGTGCACCATATCCGAGCTCGTGGAGCGAGCGTCGCGCGGCGGCGCGGTCGTCCCACGGAATTTTCTTGCCATGCGCCACGGCCATCACCGGCTCGCATCCCTTCCCCGTCAACAGCACGAGGTCGCCGGGCCGCGCCATGGAGATCGCGCGTCGAATCGCCTCCTGGCGATCGAGAATCAGAAACAAGTTTTCACCCTCGGTCTTTTTCGCCCGCGCGCCGTCCGCGACCTGACGGATAATTTCCATCGGGTCGTCGTCGTACGGGTCCTCGTTCGAGACGATCACGACGTCGTCCCGCTCCGCGGCGAGTTCGCCGAGAATGCGCCGCCGAGCCACGTCGCGTCCGCCGCCGGTCGAGCCGAGCACATGGATGACGCGGCCGTGCTCGATGAGCGCGAGCGCCTCGTAGAGCGCGGTGAGCGCGTACGGCTCCGGCGCGTAATCGACGATCACGGAAAACGGCTGGCTCTCGTCGATCGATTCGAGCCGTCCCGGCACGCCCGCGAGCCGCGCCACGCCGTCTTGGATTTCCTTCCACGACAGGCCGACGGCGCGACAGACGGAAATCGCGGCCAGACAATTATACACGTTGAATCGACCGATGGGCGGAAGGCGGAATGCCGAATCCTGAATGTCGAACGTCGAACCGGTCGCGGAAAGACTGAGGTTCGCCGCGACGATCGAGACGAACGGAACGGGCGGAACGGACGTCGGCGACGACAGGCCGAATCCGTAGTTCTTGGCCGCGCCGAACGACAGGAAATACCCCGCATGCTCGTCGTCGAGGTTCACGACCGCGACCTTCTCGCGGCCGTTCTTCTTCGACCCGTTCGCCAGATGCGTAAACAACTTCCCCTTCGCCTTCTTATAGTTTTCAAACCCTCCGTGAGACTCAATGTGCTCGGGCGTGAGGTTCGTGAACGCGGCCACGTCGTAGTTGATGCCGACATGCCGGAACTGCTCGATGCCCTGCGACGAGGTTTCCACGATCGCGTACTCGCACCTGGCCTTCACCATATCGCGCAACAGCCTCTGCGTCTGAAACCGGCCAAGCATCGTCATCTTCTTGTCGTTCGCCCACTCGCGCTCGCCCACCTTGAACGATGCCGTCGACGTCCATCCGACGCGATGTCCGGCATGCTCGAGGATACGACCGATATACTCGACGGTGGTCGACTTCCCGTTCGTGCCCGTGACGCCAATCACGACCATCTTTTCGGAAGGATGGCCGTAGAGGATCGGCGCGAGGCACGCCATGAGGTAATGGTACGGACGCTTGAAATTCATTCCGGAATCTTCTTCACGGCCTCGACGAACTGCTCGCCGCGGTCGAATTCGTTTTTGAACATTCCGAAGCTCGTCGCGCCGGGCGACATCAGCACGGTATCGCCCTCATGGGCCTGCTTTGCCGCGAGCTTCACGGCCTCGTCCATCGACTTCACGACGATGCCCGGGACCGCCGTTCCGACCGCGGCCTGAATTTCCGCCGTGGCCGTGCCGTCGAGATACACGACGTACTTCGCGGTCTTGCCGATCTTCTTTCCCATCTCCTTGTACGGCAGTTCCTTCGAGTTCCCGCCGCAGATCAGCACGACGTTCTTCTTCGCGCCAAACCGCTCGAGCGCGGCCATCACGCCGTCCGGCGAGGTGGCGGTGGTGTCGTTGACGTACGCGACGCCGCGCACTTCCTTGGTGATTTCCTGGCGTCCAGGCAATCCTTGGAACGTCTTGAGCGACGCGGAAATGTGCTCGGCGGGAATCTTCGCCAAATGCGCGGCGAGCGACGCGGCGAGCGCGTTGAGCAGATTATGCTTGCCCTGCAGCGCCATGTCGTTCGTCTGGCCGAGCACGTGTTCCTTGCCCTCGAGCGAGCAGACGATGGATCCGTCGCGCAGGAACACGCCGTCGTCCGTCTTCTGCGTTTCCGAAAACCAATACTTCTTGCACGCGATCTGTGCCGACAGCTCCCTCACCATCTCATGGTCGGCGTTCAACACCGCGATCTGGCCCTCTTTCGAATGGCGGAACAGCTGGAGCTTCGATTGCGCGTACGCCTCGAGCGAGACGTAGCGGTTCAGGTGGTCTGGGAAAATGTTGGTGAGAATGCCGATGTCCGGCGCGCGGTCGACGGTTTCCAGACTCTCGATCAGCCACGAGGATAATTCCAACACGACCGGCACCGGTTCCTTCTCCTCGAGCAGCCAGTCGAGATCCTCGAGCGGCGAGCGCGTAATATTGCCGGCAACGACGGTTTTCGGATGCACGCGCGCGAACATGTCGCCAAGCAGCGCGGTGGTGGTGGACTTGCCGCGCGTGCCGGTAATCGCGTAGATCGGGAACGGGCAGTAACGGAAAAACAGCGACATGTCGCTCTCAATCGGCACGCCGCGCTCGCGGGCAAGCAGAACGAACTCCGACTCGCGCGGAACGCCCGGATTCTGTACCACGAGGTCGGCCTCGGTGAAATCCTCGGCGCGATGCTGGCCAAGCGCGAACACCGGCGGATAAATGGTCCGTTCCGGATACCGCTTCCGGTATGCCTCGTACCACGCCATGATCTCGTCGACGGATTCGCGAAGCTCGGCCTCGGTCTTGAGGTCGGTAATCACGATTTGCGCGCCGTGACGCAACAACCACTTCGCCGCGCCCACACCGCTGCCCTGCTTGTAACTGCCGAGGCCCATCACGGTGACGATGGCATCCTGGAACGAGGATCGGTCGGAAAGATTCACTGGCATATCTGGTCGAATGGTCAAGTTCCAAGATTCAAGTTCCAACTAAAACCGACGAAACAGCCTGGCAACGCGGACCACGAACATGGCCCCGAGGATTTGCCCGGCCATCTTCGCGTATTGTACCACGCCGCGCTTCCACCCGACCTTCTGGTACTTGCGACGGATGTCGAGGCCCGGAAGGAACACCGTGCCGTAGGGAAGATTGCGAGATCGGCAGAAATAATTGAGTGCGCTCTCCACCATGAATCCGCGCGCGAATTCGGGCGGCACGCCGTCCATCACCTGGCGCAGCATCACGCGCTCGCCGCCGATGAGCGGGAGGCGCGCGGCAAGGCGCGAAAGGAGGCGCCCGCGGTCCCGGATCCCGACGTTCATCACGCGCGACCCGGACAAAACCGGCAGGACGAGCCGTTCCACGTGGTCGGCGGTGAGGCCAATGAGATCGGCGTCGAAGAACGCGATCACCGGCGCGTCCGTGCGCGCGGCTCCGTAAAACATGGCCGCGCCCTTCCCCGCGTTTTGGGAAACCTCGTGCACGGTGGCGCCAGCCAGCCGCGCGGCATCGGCCGTGCGGTCGGTGGATCCGTCGGACACGACGATGATCTCCGTGAGGTACGGCGACGTTCGGAGCGCGCGAACCACGTCCGCTACGGTGGACTCCTCGTTGTACGCGGGGACGATGGCGGCGATGCGGGCGGGCATATCAGGACGGGAATCGCTTACGGCGTTCCGTGATCATGGCCGCGAGCTGGTCGGCCTCCTCGATCATTTGCGGCAGTCCTTCGCGCACCAAACCCATGGCGCGCAGATTGCTCAACGATTCCCGCGTGCGCGACAAATACAGCGCGGCGAGCTCATACTCCATGCCGGCGATACGCGCGGCCTGCGCGTCGTCGCGGTTTTCCTCGGCCTGCCCGAACGCGATCTTCACCGGGACGAGATAGGCGTTCACGTGCACGCGGAACATGTCGCGGTTACGCATCCCGTGCTTCCAGTAGCTCTCGCGCGACCAGGCGAACACCGTGATCGCCCAGGCATACGCCTTCGCGTACAGCGGATCGCGGTCCGTTTCCACGAGCTCCTTGAGCGACACGCCGTCCGGAAACCCGTCCTTGCAATGCTCGCACACGTGCGGTGCCTCCGGCGCGAGAGAAGCGGGCCCGAGCAGGTCGGCGAGCTTGTTCTCAAACGCGTCCTCGGTCTTCTCCTGTTCCGCGATCACGCCCGCCTCAATCTCATGCGCCACCGGGTCGTGCGAATGCTCGTGCAAATGAAACACCTCGTCGAGTTCGTCCTCAAGAACGTCGAGTTCGTCGCGGCGGAACATCCAGGGATTGGCCGAGTCGTGGGGCACAATGGGGTGGTTATGCGTACCGTTTGGCGGTTTCGATGACGCCCAGTTTTATCAGGCCTATCATAGCCAACAACCCCCAGTCGGACAAGGAAAGCGGTACCACGTGCAAAATCGACGAAAGCCACGGATGATGAACGGCGAGCACGAGCAGACCAAGGCTGAGTGCCACGGCGGCGACGAGCCACGGATTCGAAAACGGGTTGATCTGCAGAAGGGAGCGTCGGAAGCTGCGAATGGAAAAGACGTACGCGAGCGACGCGACGCCGACCGACGCGAACATGAACGACTGCGCGGCCGCGACGTCCTTGATCGTGAGCTGCCACGCGTACATCGCGAACAGAAACAGGTCCGTCACGAGACCGATGAGCAGCAGCAACACGGCCATTTGGCGATTGAAGACGGGCTCCCCGCGCGGGCGCGGCGGAATGCGCATGATGTCCGGTTCCCCGCGCTCAAGCGCGAGCGCGGCGTTCGGGAAAGAGTCCGCGACCAGGTTGATCCAGAGAATCTGCCCCGGAAGGAGCGGCAGCGGCAGTTGGAACAGCAGCGCGCCCGCGATGAGAACCATTTCCGTGAACCCGCTCGTGAGCAGGTACACCACGCTGCGCCGCATATTGTCGAAAATGACGCGGCCCTGCTCGATCGCGGCGGTAATTGACGACAAATTATCGTCAAGAAGCACCATGTCGGACGCCTGCTTGGCCACTTCCGTTCCGGATCCAAGCGCCACGCCGATGTCCGCGGCCTTCAGCGCGGGCGCGTCGTTGACCCCGTCGCCGGTCACCGCGACCACGTCGCCGCGCCGCTGCCATGCCTTTACCACGCGAATCTTATGGCGCGGCTCCACCCGCGCGTAGACGTGAACGTCCGTGAGAACGCGATCGAGTCCCCCGTCGTCAAGACGGTCGAGCTCCTCCCCCGTCATCACGCCCGCGTGGTCGCGTAGCGGCAGCCCGGCTTCCTTCGCGATCGCGTACGCCGTCTTCGGATGGTCGCCCGTGACGATGACGGTGCGCACGCCGGCCTGGCTCGCGGCTCGAATCTGCGCCGCCGCCTCGGCGCGCAGAGGATCGCGCAACCCGACCAGTCCGACGAAGATCAGGCCGCCGAGCTGTTCCTCCATGTTCACCGATTCGCCGACCGGCTTATGGGCGACCGCGATCAGGCGAAGGCCGCTCGCGGCAAGCACGGCCGCCTCGGCAAGCCTGGCCTCGGCGTCGCGGCACATGGGAAGCACGCGCTCGGGCGCGCCCTTCACGATGAGCAGGTTGCGCCCTTCGCGGCCATGCAGCGTGGCCATATATTTGCGCGTCGAATCAAACGGGATTTCCCCGATGCGCGGCTGCGTCTGTTCCAATTCGTCCGGATGCAGCCCGGCCGCGAGCCCGGCTTCCATGAGCGCGCGCTCCGTCGGCGTGCCTCGGACTTCCCCGTCATCGACGATCGCGTCGTTGCAGAGCACGACGGCCTCGAGAATCTTTTCGCGGTTCCCGACGACCTGGTCCACGCGCATATGACCCTCCGTGATGGTGCCGGTCTTGTCCGTGCAAATCACCGAGACCGACCCAAGCGTCTCGGCCGCGACAAGGCGTCGCACGAGGGCATTGCGTCGCACCATGCGCTGCATCCCAATGGCGAGCACGATGGTGACGGAAATTCCCAATCCTTCCGGAATGGCCGCGACCGCGAGCGCGACGGACGTCTGGAACATTTCGAGCGGCGGGCGCCCGAACGCCAACCCTCCGAAAAACAAAACGATCACCAGAACCACGACGCCGACGGACAGCCATTTCGCGAGCCGCGAGAGTTCCGACTGCAAGGGTGTGTCGCGCTCCTCAGTTTCGCTGACGAGCCGCGCAACGTTCCCAAGCTCGGTCTGCGATCCGGTCGCAACCACCACCGCGAGTCCTCGGCCGGCCACGAAGGCCGTTCCCGCGAACACCATATTTGTTCGGTCCGCGACCATCGCGCCCGCTTGGATTTTTTCCGTCTGCTTGGCGACCGTCGAGGACTCGCCCGTGAGCGGGGCCTCATTGGTCTCGCAGGCGGAACCTTCGATGAGTCGTGCGTCCGCGACGATGCGATCGCCCGTGGAAAGCACCAGGATGTCGCCCGGAACCACCTCGGCCGCCTCTACCACCCGGTCATGCCCGTCGCGCCGCACGACCGCCGTCTTCGTCGCGGCCAGCTGGCTGACCCTCGCCTG
>DAISXX010000015.1:0-12695 GCA_036825695.1 Patescibacteria group bacterium
CGGTCAAGCCGATCACCCCGACGCAGCACTTCACCGAGCCGCCGGCGCGTTACCCCGACGCCACGCTCGTGAAGGCCATGGAAGAATTCGGCATCGGCCGCCCGTCCACGTTCGCGCCGACCATCGCCACCATCGAGGCGCGCCAATACGTGGAGCGCGACGACAATCGCAAGCTCGCGCCGACGGAAACCGGCATGATCGTGAACGACGTGCTCGTGGAGCACTTCCCGAACATCGTCGACTTCACGTTCACGGCCACGATGGAAAACACGCTCGACGAGATCGCGGACGGAAAGGTCGACTGGGTGTCGACGCTCGAGTCGTTCTACGGCCCGTTCCACAAGACCATCGAGGAGAAGGTCCACTCCGTCTCGCGCGACGACGTGATGAAGCAGCGCATCGTGGGCGTCGACCCGAAGTCCGGACTCGAGGTCATCGTGCGCAGCGGCCGCTTCGGCCCGTTCGCGCAGCTCGGCGAGTACACGGCCGAGGACAAGAAGGCCAAAAAGCCGAAGCCGAAGAGCGCGTCGCTCCCAAAGGGCGAGAGCATCGACACGGTGACGCTCGAGGCCATTCTCCCGCTGTTCGAAATGCCGCGCGTCGTCGGCAAGACGGAATCCGGCGAGGAAATCGTCGCGCACCTCGGCCGCTTCGGCCCGTATCTCAAGACCGACACCGTGACCGCGTCGATCCCGGCCGATCTCAATCCCGGAACGATCAACGAGGCACAGGCCCGCGAAGTGATCGTCAACAAGTCCGTCGCGAAGGCAAAGGCCATGGCCCCGCTCTCCGATCTCGGCGTGAACGCCGACGGCAAGCCGGTGGTCATCCGCAACGGCCGCTTCGGCCCGTACATCACGGACGGAACGACGAACGTCTCGGTCCCGAAGAAGCTCGACCCGATGCAGGTGACCCTCGACGAGGCGCTCGCCATGCTCGAAAAAAAACGCACGTCTCCCCCACGAAAATTCCCGCGCAAGAAAACGTCCGCCGAATAGGCGGGCGTTTCGTTTACGAGCAACCCCGTCTTTCCGTCGAACCCTTTCCAGCCGTTCTCTCCTCTGCTACTCTAACCCCATGCCCGAATCCTCCCGCACCTACGACGAACTCGCGCGTCTGATCACGACCACCTACACGGATCCTGACCTGGATCTTGTTTCGCGTGCCTACGCGGTAGCCGAGAAGGCGCACCGGGAGATGATGCGGCTCACCGGCGACCCCTATATCGTCCACCCACTCGCCGTAGCATACAAATTGGCGGAGATGGGGGCGAACCTGAACGTGGTGGCCGCGGGGCTTCTGCACGACGTGATCGAGGATTCGGAGATTACGCTCGAAGAGGTGCGCGCGCAGTTCGGCGACGACATCGCGTCGCTCGTCGATTCGGTGACGAAGCTCAAGAAGGTCAAGTACAAGGGGACGGACCGCTACGTCGAGAACCTGCGCAAGATGTTCCTCGCGATGGCGTCCGACGTGCGCGTCGTGTTCATCAAGTTCGCCGACCGCCTCCACAACCTGCGCACGCTCTACGCGCAGCCGCGCACCAAGCAGGAGCGCATCGCCAAGGAGTCGCTCGAGATCTACGCGCCGATCGCGGGCCGCCTCGGGATGAACGAGTTCAAGGGCGAGATCGAGGACCTTTCCTTCGCGTACCTGTTTCCGAAGGACTATGAGCGCGTGCGCGACATCGTGTCCACGAAAGTGCGCGAGAAGGGCGCGTACGTCTCGCGCATCATCGACCAGACCGAAAAGCTGCTCATCGAGCACGAGATCGCGAACGCCGCGGTACACGGCCGCGTGAAGCGCCTCTACTCGCTGTATAAGAAGCTCAACAAATACGACAACGACCTCTCGAAGGTGTATGACCTCATCGCCATTCGCGTGATCGTGAGCGACGTCGAGGACTGCTACGCCACGCTCGGCATCCTGCATCAGAAGTGGACGCCCATCCCGGGCCGCATCAAGGACTACCTGTCGCAGCCGAAACCGAACGGCTACCAGTCGCTGCACACCACCGTATTCACGGAAAACGGCGAAACCGTGGAGTTCCAAATCCGCACGCGGGAAATGCACGAGCTCGCCGAGTACGGCGTCGCCGCGCACTGGCGCTACAAGGAAGCCGGCATGTCGCCGCTCAAGAACCTCTACTGGATGGAGGAACTCGCGAAGATCCAAAAGGAGCTGTCCGGCAAGAAGGACTTCATGGACCAACTTGAGATCATGAAGATCGACGTGTTCAAGGACCGCATCTTCGTCTTCACGCCGAACGGCGACGTGATCGACCTCCCGGAAGGCGCGACGCCCGTCGACTTCGCCTACGCCATCCACACGGAGCTCGGCAACCAGTGCTCAGCCGCGCGCGTGAACGGCCAGATGCGCAACCTCGATACGGCGCTCAGGTCCAACGACGTGGTGGAAATCATCACGGACAAGAACCGTCGCGGACCGAACGCCGACTGGATCAAGTTCGTGAAGACGAACCACGCGCGCAGCAAAATCAAAGACGCCACCCGCTCGCGGGTGACGTCCTGGCTGAACAGCATGATCGGAAGGAAATGACGGTTAGCCGGCAAGACGATTGAGGAGCTCGAGGAGCTCCTCTTTTGAAAAGAAGCTGATGGAAATCTTTCCCTTGCCGCCCTTCTCCGCGATCTCGACCTTCGTCCCGAAAATCTCGCGGAGCCGGTTCTCGTGCGCGGCGATGTTCGGATCTTTTTTGGAGCTTGCGCGTTGGAGGTTGGACGGTTTCGTCCCAATGCGGGCCTCGACCTCTCGGACCGTCATGCCGCCGTTCAGCATCGACTGGAACAGCGCGCGGCGGCGATCGGCGTTCTCTTCCGAGAGCAGGGTGCGCGCATGGCTCTTCGTGATTTTTCCCTCGCGCAGCGCCGCGATCACATCGTCCGGCAGGTCGAGCAGGCGTACGATGTTCGCGACCGCCGAACGGCTCTTGCCGACGCGCGTCGCGACCTGGTCCTGCGTGAGACGGAACTCGTCGAGCAGCGCCTTGTAGGCGATCGCCTCTTCCACCGCGTTCAAGTCCTGGCGCTGGATGTTCTCGATGAGCGCGAGCTCGAGCTTTTCCTGCTCGTTGGCCTCGCGAACAATGGCCGGAATAGTCGCGAGCCCGAGCGCCTTCGACGCGCGCAGACGACGTTCGCCGGCGATCAACTCGTACCCGCTGCCGACCTTCGTCACCACGATCGGCATCATCACCCCGTGCTGCCTGATGGACCCGATCAAATCCTCCAAATCGGCGGGCGAAAAGTGGGCGCGCGGTTGGCGCGGATTCTCCCGGACGTTGTCCACAGGAACGTCCAACACCTCCTTGCGCGACTCCGGAATCGCCTGCTCGGTGAGCGTCGGCCTGGGCGCGTTCGGAATGAGCGATCCCAATCCCCTCCCTAGTGCTGGTTTCATAGGGCTCCTTCTTCGCGCATAATGAACTCTCGCGCCAACCGCTCGTACGCCTTGGCCGCCTTCGACTGCGGGTCGTATCCCAAAATGGTCTTCCCAAACGACGGCGCCTCGGCCAGGCGCACGGAGCGCGGGATGACCGAACGGAAAATCTTGTCCGGAAAATAACGGTAGAGTTCCTCGAGGACTTCCTGAGACAAACGCGTGCGCGAATCGAACATGGTGATCACCGCGCCCATGACGTTGAGTTCCGGCTTGATATTCTCCTTGATGAGATTCACCGTGTTCATGAGCTGCCCGAGACCCTCGAGCGCGAAATACTCCGCCTGCACCGGGATCAGAACCGAATCCGACGCGACGAGCCCGTTGATGGTGAGCAACCCGAGCGTCGGCGGGTTGTCGATGAGGATGTAATCGTAATCGTTGCGGATCTCAAGCAGTGCCTTGCGGAGATAGTGCTCGCGCTCCTCGACGTTCACGAGTTCCACCGACGCGCCCGAAAGCGCCTGCGTGGCCGGAATCACCTTCAGCCCCTGGTGCGGGGTCGCGTGGATAATGTCACGCATGGACTTCGACCCGATGATTCCCTCATAGATACCGTGCTCCAAGTCGGCATGCGCGATGCCGAGGCCGGAGGTGGCGTTCGCCTGAGGGTCGAGGTCGATCACCAAAACGAACTTCCCGAGCTCGGCCAAAAACGCGGCCAAATTCAACGTCGTCGTGGTCTTCCCCACGCCGCCCTTCTGATTCACCACGGAAACGATATGGGCCATAGAACGTGTGTAGTATACCCAACTGGCTGGAAAGTTGGTAGTCTACGAAAGAATCCTTTCCAATTCCGCTATGAGCGAAACACGACCGTATCATCCGAGCGACGTTGAACCGTCGCGAGAGCAACCGGACCTGAACCGAATCCGCGACCATTATGTCGGCACGAAGCCCATAGAAGACGTTCGGGAACTTCAACGCGTGCTTCGGCGTTGGCGGGACACGAACAGACAGGGAGTCTTTTGGCCCGAAACGGACTACCGCATCATGCAACGGCTCTACGAACGATCCCGAAACGTCTGGGAGGTTCTTTCCAATTTCAGCGGGTCGTTTCGCTTTCCACGCAACGAGGACGGACAGCTCTCCCGTCTCATTCCACAAGCCGTTTGGGATGACGCCAAACGGGCGTACGGCCATTACGAGAAGGAAATACTGGCGCTCGAGGCCAATCGACCGCACGATTTCGACGAACGGCTGGAGAACTATCGCACCGAAAAAATTCCAAAGCTCCTGACGGTATTTCACGACGTAGCCGATCCGTATATCGTGGCGGAAGGCCAACTTGCGTTCCGACATCTCGACCTGTTTACTCGCGTCCTGCGAAACGTTTTCCTCGACGAAAACGGAACGGCGCTCACGAGCGAGGACCACGCGGTCACATTGGCAAAGGAACTGATGACCAAGCTGTTCCCCGACGAGTACGAACAGATTCTCGACGCGGCGATCGCCACGGAGACGCAACGGATGAACCCTGACGAATTCACGGCGCTCGTATCGGCATATCGGCCCGTCTTCAAGGAGATGAAGCGTCTCCACGACTAACTGCCCGAGACAAAAAGATCCGTCCCGAAGGACGGATCTTTTTGGTTGCGGGAGTCGGATTTGAACCGACGACCTCCAGGTTATGAGCCTGGCGAGCTGCCTGGCTGCTCTATCCCGCGCCCTGGGCCCTTCAAGGCACAAACCGCGAGTGATCAGTCGAATCAGCTTGGTAGCTGGGGGCGGAATTGAACCGCCGACCTAGGGCTTATGAGTCCCTCGCTCTAACCAACTGAGCTACCCAGCCACAATGTGTCCGGATGATACCAGAGGCGCCCCTCTTTGGCAAGACGCCAACGATTTGGTGGGCGAGGAGGGAATCGAACCCTCATGCCCTTGCGGACACGGGATTTTGAGTCCCGCGCGTATACCAGTTCCGCCACTCGCCCAAACCGGTGTCTTGCGAACGGGATCGTATCAGAAGGTTGACATTTTGCCAAGAAAGCCCTATGTTCGAGGACCCAGGAATCCTCCTGGCAACCGGGCGTGAAACCCCGCGTCTGTGGCGGATCGGGCGGTAATGGCAAAAGCCGGAGACCGTCCCCATCGCGCTTCCCACGTGTCCGAAAGGACGTCGGAGAAATACAGTGAACCTCGAAACGCTCTCGCACGAGTCGCTCGCGCCGTACCTCCCCATCAAACGCGCGGAGTGGGACCTGGGCTGGCTGCTCACGTTCCTGACGATCACCGTCGGTGGCGCCGCCGCCATCCTTTTCGTTGGCGTCTCCGCCAACCCGAACGGCCACGCCATGCAACTCGCCGGTCTCGTCACGCTCGTTCCGGGCATGATCGGCGTCACGGCGCTGGCCGCAAACCTCATCCGGAACCACACCGAGTTCGGTGGCAACCCGTTCAAGTGGTTCCGCGCCTTCTGGAACCGCAACATCCGCGGTTACGAACTCTGGTGCGTGCGCAACCTCTACGGCGACCCGACTGTCACCTACGAGGTACACCGCCGCGGCCACGAGCTGTCCATCCACGAGGGAGTGAAGGTGATCATCGCCGTCCCGCTCCGTCAGGGCGCGAGGGGTCGTATCCGCATCACGGAGATCGGCGGCGACAGGAGCTGGTGGTCCGCCCGCCTGTACAACACGGTGTTCAGTTCCACTGCCAACCTGATCATCGTCGAAATGCAGGACGCGAACGGCGACCGGTTCAAGATCGGTGTGGAACGCGCGCTGCGTATCATCGCCAGCGAACGTTCGACGCTCACGAACGACGGGATGGCGAACATGGCCGGAGAGACCGGATGGCTGATCCACGGCCTGATGGATCGGCTCGATGCGTCCAAGTCGGACCTCGCGGCCGAACGTACGACGCTCGAAGCCGAGCGCGGAGATCGCGACACGGCCGTCGTCGAGCTCTACCAGGCGGCCGAACGGATCGACGGAACGACGCGATTCGTCCGATCCGTGCAGGCGATGAGCATCCGCGCCTGGCTCCTCGAACGCTACCGTGCCCACGAGAACGTGCGGCCCGTCAAGCTCCCCGGCCAGATCGACTGCTAGGACCTCCCGGTCCTTCTTTTTATTGCAAATATCGAAGCGATATGGTATATTCCTGGCCGAATATGACCCTCACGACCCACGCGACCCTCGGCGCCGTTATCGGAAAAGCCTTTGGAAATCCGGTTTTGGCATTCGTGTTCGGGTTCATCTCGCACTTCCTTATCGACATGATCCCGCACGGCGACACGGGCATCTCGGACAACTTCCGCGTGCACCATCGCCGCCAAAAGCAGGCCGTGGCCTACGTCGCGGTCGACGCCATCATCGCCGTGTTCTTCGTCCTCCTCATCGCCAACACCCGCGACATCGACCACATGCGCACGTTCAGCTGGGGCATCATCGGCGGCGTCCTCCCCGACCTCATCGTCGGAATCTACGAGGTCACGAAGACCCCCCTGCTCCGCTGGTTCAACACGATGCACTTCTTCTTCCACGATTATTTCGTGAAGCGCCGCGGCGAAGTCCCGCTGTACTACGCGCTGCTGGCGCAAATCGTGCTGATCGCGTATCTCCAAACCAAGCTCTAAAACAAAACCCGGCCTGACGGCCGGTTTTGTTTTACGAAATGCGTTCCGAGGGGCGGAACGGTCTTTACCGCGGTCCGGCGTAGGAGCCGCAGACCGGGCGGGAGGTTCTTTGCCCACTTTCTTTCCGGACAAAGAAAGTGGGCCGGGTGCGGGGCGGAGCCCCGAAACCGAGAACCGAGATCACGCGATCGCCGCAAGTATCGCCTTCGCCGCGCGTTCCCACGTAAACGCCGCCGCCCGGCGCTTTGCGTCCGCGATCATTTCCCTCATCGCCTCCGGCAACAACAAACACTGCGCGAGCGCGAAGGTCATTTGCTCGATATCGTCCGGCTCGACGTACATCACTGCGTCGCCGCCCACTTCCGGCAACGCGCCACGGTTCGACGTGACGACCGGAAGACCGGCGGCCATCGCCTCGAGAACCGGAAGACCGAACCCCTCGTAAAGCGACGGGAAGAACAGGCAGGAAGATTCGGCATACAGCTTCGTCTTTTCCGCGTCTGATACGTAGCCGCGCACCTGCACCACGTCTCCGCCGGCCTGCTGCCGCCAACACGCGTTCGTCCGGCCGACCAGTTCGAGGATCGGCTCCGTCTTCCATCCGACGCGGCCGGCGAGCACGAAGCGCGTCGACGCGGCGTGATCGGGGTGCGAGCGCAGGAACGCGTCGAACGCCAAGACCGCGTTCGCCAGGTTCTTGCGCGGCTCGATGGTGCCGACGAACAGCACCTGGTCTGTGGGTGGTTTGTGGCCTGTGGGTTGTGGAGCGGGGGCGAAGCCGGGATACACGACGACCGTCTTCGCAAGCGCGTCGGGAAACAACCGGCCGATTTGCTGACGTGTCGCTTCCGAGACCGCGATGATTTTTTCCGCGCGTCGGATCGACCGCGCGTCCTGCCGCGACGCCGGATTTGGGAACCACTCGGGATGTTCGTGGATCGCGAGATCGTGAACGACGATCACGGCCCGGCCGAACCAGCCGAGCGGAATGTGTCCGGACGGACAAAACAAAACGTCCGCGCGGCCGGCCATCGCTTGAAACGGAACGGACGCATGGCGCGAAACGAACGGGACGCGGCCGAGCGGCACGACGACGCGAACGTGATCGGGATCGGACCCACCCATCGCCTCGGCAATGCGCCGCGTGTACTCTTCCACGCCGGCGCCCGGCCCTCCGTCGCGGCCGGCGAGCGTGGTTCCGTCGATGGCAACGATCACAACAGCCAGCGCAACGCGCCGAGGGCGCCCTGCGAGATCAAAACGATGAGCACGCCCGCGACCAAGTGCCCGCCGATGATTGCCGGAATCGCGTAGGCGGGACGAATCTTGAATACCACCGCAAGCACCGATCCGGTCCATACGCCCGCTCCCGGAATCGGAATCGCGCCGAAGATCGCGAGGGCGAGGGCGCCGTAACGGTCGTAGGCGGCCTGATGCTTGTCCGCGAGCGAACGGAGACGCTTCTCCATGAACCGATGGAGCCTCGGCGCGTGGCGCTCCGCGGCGGACAAAATCGGCGGAAGCAGCAAAAAAATAATCGGCAACGGAATGAGGTTGCCAAGCATCGACCACCCCCATGCCGCGAACGGCGACAGGTGGAACACGGTGAGCGCCAGCGGGATGCTTGCGCGCGACTCGGTCACCGGAAGGGCGGCGATGAGCATCGTCGCGAGCCACGGCGACCAGCCGCTGACCGCGGTGAGAATCCATTGCGTCATAGCGATTGCTGTTGCACCTTCTCATCCGGCCACTGGTACACCTTGTACGCCCACGCCGCGAGCGCCTTCACGTCCTGGAACCGCCCCGTGATCGTCTCGGAACCGAGGACAACCACGAGAAGTTCGTGGCCGTCGTTCTCCGACACGAGCGAGCCGAGACAGTAGCCCGCCTCGGGCAGAAACCCTGTCTTCCCGCCGATCACCTTGTACGGCGGCTGGTTCAGGAAGCTGTGCAGGAGGTCGTCCGTCGTTTCGATCGTATACACGCGTCCCGATCCGCCTCGAAAGCTCACCGACGGCATTTCCGTGGCCTCGCGGATCGCGTCAATCCGCATCGCCTCATCCACGAGACGCACGAGGTCGGGCGCGATGGATCGGTTGTCCGCGGAAAGCCCGGTCGGATCGAGGAACGTCGTTTCGCGCATGCCGATTTCGGCCGCGGTCTCGTTCATGCGCGACACGAAGTCGCCCTCGTTCATTCCGGAAAGACGGACAAGCGCCGCGGTCGCGGAATTGTCAGATCCGACGAGGCTCGCGTGCAGCAAATCCGCCACGCTCACAGGATCTCCGACGGAAACGTGCTGCACGCCGCCCGAACGTACGTCCGACGGCTCAATCGAGGCCGCGGCCGACAGGTCGGGGGTTCCCTTCAGAAACACGAACGCGGTCATCAGCTTCGAAATGCTCCCGATCGACCGAGGGTCCGCGCTGTTCTTCTCATACAGCACCGCGCCGGTGGCCCGGTCGACGACCACCGCGCTCACGGCGCTCGTCACCACGCCCACGCTCGTCGCGTCGACTTTTACCGGCGCGCGCGACGCGTCCGGCGCCACGGGCAACGTGCGGTTCAACAGCGTCAGCGCGTCATACGCGCCAGGCTGTCGATTCTCTGCCGCGGGCAACGTCGCGTAACGCTCAACCACGCCCGCGTCGGCGGGATAGAGTTGGAGCAGCGTCGTGGCAAGGAGGACTTGCGTGAGGAGACGAATGATCACAGCTGGGAGTCGTTGAGCGGCTGAGTCGTCGAGTCGTTGAGGGGCGCGATGAGTTCCGTGATTTTTTCGTTTTCGTGCAGCGCGTCGTAATCAGGGAGTTCGGCGATCGAGTGCACGCCGAGGTGGCGCACGAAGTCGCCGGAGACGGTGTAGACCGGCTGGAGACGCTCGACGTCATCGGTTTCCTCCACGAGTCCGCGCATCAGCAGGTTGCGAATGATGAGCGTGCAGTTCACGCCGCGGATCTGCTCGATCTCCGGCTTCGTGATCGGCCCGCGGTACGCGATGATCGTGAGCGTCTCCACGGACGGACGCGTCAATTCCCCGCTCACCTCCTCCTTGAGGAGCGCGGACACGAGCTCGGCCTGCGACGGGTTCGTCACGAACTGTACCGCGCCGTTATGGTCGACCACGTGGATGCCGGACGCGTCGGTATTGAATCGAACCTTCAAATCCGCGACCGCTTCCGCGAGCACCTCGTCGGACACGTTAAGCGTCTTCTTCAAAACCGAAACCGACACGGACTTCGCGGACGCGAACAGGATGGATTCAAGGGATGTCGTAATCATAGTGTGAGGCTGATGGGGGCGGAGGGCCAGGTCCCCTGCCGCGCGGAGCGAGAGGACGGCGAAGTCCGGACCGAGTGAGCACGAGAGGGTGGCCCGTAGCACGGGGCCCCATCAGCGCGGGTCAGTCGCTGCGCGTGATCATGATATCGTGAAACGAGTCTCCCTGCACGGCTTTGACGACGCGCTGCTTCATGAGCTCGAGAAGCGCGAGGAAGCTCACGACGACCTCGACCTTTGACGTCGCCCCGCCGACGATATCGTGGAACATCAGCTGTGCGCGGGTCACGAACACGTCCTGCAACTGTTTCATGCGTTCCTGGACGCTTACGACGCGCTCCATTGAGGTCTGCTTGAGGGCGAAAAACGGTTCCAGACGCTTGAGCACGGCATTGAACGCGTCCCGCAACACGGTCGGCGTGACGGACGGAGGCGGGAGGAATTCCTTTTGTCGGACGACCGCCGCGCGCTCGCGCGGGAACATCACGCGGCCGGCGGCGAAGAGCGCCTCGATCTTTTCCGCCGCGTCCACGAACTTCTTGTACATGCGCAGCTGCTCGGCCAGGTCGCCCGCGTCCTCCTCCTCAATCTGCAGCTGCGGTAGAATCGCGCGTGACTTGATGAGGAGGAGGCGCGTCGCGACCACGAGAAAGTCCGCGAGTTCCTCGGCCGGAACCTCGTGCGAATTCAGATGCTTCAGGTAGTCGTCCGTCACCTTCCCGAGCGACACCTCCGTAATCGGAAGCTTCTCCGCCTCGATGAGTTCGAGCAGGAGCTGCAGCGGACCGGAAAATTGGTCGAGGGCGACTTCGTAGGACACAGGCTATGGGCGGAGGCGTTGGACGTCGCGCGGGAAAATCGTCGCTTCCTTGATATTGTCGAGGCCGAGGACGTTCTGCGTCAGGCGCTGCAGGCCCATGCCCCAGCCGCCTTCCGGCGGAATGCCGAACTTGTGCATCATGAGATAGTCGGCGAAGTCGTCCGGGTTCAGCCCCTTGTCTTTCAGGCGCTGCACCTGCTCCTCGTACTTGTTCACGCGGAACCCGCCGGACACGATCTCGCTCCCGAACCCGATCAGGTCGAAGCTGAGCGTCATCGCCGGATCTTCCGGATCGATCTTCGTGTAGAACGGACGCTTGGTGGCCGGATAGTGCGTGACGAACACGAAGCCGCAGTTGTGCTCCTTCGGCGCCCACACGGTCGACAACCACTTCTCCGCGGCCGGAGAAAGATCCGGCTCGCTCGTCTCGTCGATGCCCGTTCCGTCCTTGTAGATTCGGAGCGCGTCCACGAGCTTGATGCGCGGGAAGCGCGTGCCGAGCGGCGGAAGCGTGACGCCAAGCAGCGCGAGCTCCGGGCCGCACTCTTCCTGCACCGCGGCCATCATCGAACGCGTGGCGTTCTCGCCGTAGTCCATGATCTCGTCCATGGTCTCGACGAACCCCACTTCGAACTCAAGCTGGTTGAACTCCGTGAGATGACGCGACGTCGCGAACTTCTCGGCGCGGAACGAGTATGACACGCCGTACACGCCCTCGTAGACGCCCATGGTGATTTGCTTGTAGAGCTGCGCGGACTGCGTGAGCGTCGCCTCGCGGCCGTAGTAGTCGACCTTGAAGAACTCGGCCCCGCCCTCGCTCGCGGCGCCGGCGAGCACCGGGAAGAAGATCTCGGTGAATCCCTGCGCGGCCATGAACGAGCGGAAGCCGTGCACGAGCGCGGCCTGCACGCGGAAAATGGCGCGCTGCTTCGGGTTGCGCAGCGTCACCACGCGGTTGTCGATGAGCGTGTCGAGATGCGCGTCGATCTTGTCGTTGTTAATCTCGACCGGCAGCACGTCGACGACCGGGCCGAGCACCTCGAGCGTCGCGGCCTGGACCTCGACCTCGTTCGCATTCGGATCCTTGCTCTGCTTCTTCACGACCGTGCCGGTGATCTTCAAAACGGTTTCAAGCTGCAAGCCCTTGAGCTGCTCGAGCTGTTCCGTCGTAAGCACCACCTGGACCAAGCCGGAGCGGTCGCGCAAAATCGCGAACCCAAACTTGCTCAAGTCGCGCAGCCGATGCAGCCAACCGCCGATCGTGACGGTTTCGTTCATTTTTCCCGGAAGGTCTTTGACGAGCGTTCGATTCAACATATCGTTATTTGACGACGCCGAGGTATTCAACCGTCGCGTCCGTTTCGTGAGTGAGCTGTGTTTCGGTCTTGGTCTTCAGGTCGTACAGGAATAAGTTCCCGTCCCGATCGAAGACCATGGTATCGCCGAACCAATCCTTCGCGGCGCCGTCGATTTCCCATCCGTCCGCCACGCGTCCGGTCGCGACCGGAAGGACGACCGTCCTGCCCGGACCAGCGCCGTCGCCGCTCTCGCGAAACT
>DAISXX010000016.1:0-12238 GCA_036825695.1 Patescibacteria group bacterium
GTGCACGCAGTGGTCGACCGCGACGCGCAGCGCGTGCGGGACGCGCGGATCGTGCCAGTCGACCGGCGCACCGTCAACGACGGTCGACCGCGTGAACGTGAGGCCGGAGCGCAGCGCGATCATCTCGGCGAAACCGGCGCTCGCGGCCGCGAGATCGTTGCCCTCGTGGTACCGCGACTGCTCCGGGCCGATCACGACCGAGTGGCCGGTGACGACGTCGTGCGCCAGCACCAGGTTGATGCCGAGCCGCTTCTGCGCGAGCAGGCCGCGCCCATACATGAGCGCCGGGCGTTCGTCGAACGAGATCCGAACGACCGAGAGGTAGATGTCCTTGCGTTCGCGGCGGATTCTCGCGACGAGCGCATCCGTGACGGGAAGGGCAAGGACAATCGCCTTGGTGGAACGGTCGGTCACGAGGGCCGCGATGAGCGTTTCAAGCTCACGCTCGTTCGCGACCGCGCGCGGGATGACCGTCGCGTCAGGCCGCCCGATCGATGGGAGCACTTCGGAAAGCGTTTCTGCGACGATGGTTGCCACGTCGCCGAGAATCGGCTGGGAAAGGAGCGGCATGGTGAGAATCCAGAACATCAGAACCTCCGTTGTTGGTTCTGTCGATAATCTACCCCTGCTTGCCCAAGTTGACTATAGTTGTTTATAATCAATATATGACACTATCAGAATTTGGCTGCATTAAGCACGTTTCTATTATAAATGTACATTGACAGTATGGCCCAGGTAGAGACGCTTCTTTCCGCGGTTGGTCTGACGGAGACGGAAACCGCCATCTATCAGGCAGGGCTTGGGTTTCCGTCGATTTCCGTCCAGGAGCTGTTGAAACAGACGCGCATCAAGCGTCCGACGATTTATCACGCGCTCGAGACGCTCACGGAGAAAGGCCTCGTCGCGAAGCGCGGGACTGGGAGTCGGTTGCAGTTCGTGATGAGCAGCCCCGATCGGCTGTATCACCTGCTCGATCAAAAAATCTCGCTTCTCGAGCAACAGAAAACATCGCTTGATGCCGTGCTTCCGCTGCTTGCCAAACGCGGCGTCGCGTCCGACCGCGTCGAGTCCGCGCAGTATGACGGGATCGACGGCGTGAAGACGGTCGTTGAGGAGGCGATTTACTGCCGGTCGAAGCACTGGGACATCCTAGCACCGCGCAAGAATTTCTTTTACGAATTCGACAAGGCGTACGCCGACTATTTTCTCGCCGCCCGCAAGTCGCACGGCATCACGTCGCGGTCGCTCTGGGAGGAAGACCCGAATCGTCGCGTCCTGTCCGCGAACGAGCTGCGCGAACGCCAACCTCGCATCCTTCCCGCCTCCATGCACGGCCGGTTCAAAGACGTGATCATTCTGTTCGATGACAAGACGGCGTTCGTTTCGTCGCTTGAATCCGCCACCGCCGTGGTGATCCAATCGAAGGAAGTGCACGCGACCATGCTCGCCATGTTCGATGGGCTGTGGGACGTCTCGGTGGCAATCCAATGAGGAGATCGCGTTGACGCCTTCCGAGCATTCCGGTATCGTCCGACTTCTCCCGTGAGAACCCAATGGTCTTTTCATCGCTGATCGTTCTCCATCTTGCCGGTTGTGCGTCCAAACCGGAAACCGTCGCGCTTTCAGACGGGCAATTCGCACGCGTCGACGTCCTGATCGATAACTTGGAACGTTCCAAGGAACTGCACTTCCGGCTCGCGGAGGCCGCCGACAAGAACGGCGTATTCGGCGCGTTCGAAACGACGGGGAGCGCGGCCTATGAAGCCAGTCTGGATGAGGCGTTCGAACTCATTTGCGTGCTTCGGCAGACCGGGCATATTCTCGGGTATCATGGGGACGCGTCCGACTCGGTCGATGCCGATTATCAGGCTGGGCTATGGCAGGGAATGGACGGAACGTTCCTGTTGATCAACCTGGACAGCGAGACGGCGATAGACGGCATGGAATCGTCCGTTCTGTTGCACGAGGGACTGCACGAACGCGCCCATCACGGAACGGCCGTTCGTTCGGAGACGAAGAATGCGGTCGGAACGGAATATCTTACCGATGAGGATTTCGTCGACCTTGTCGTCGACGAGCGAGACCTCCCGTTTCTCGGTTCCCTCATCGGAACGGTGGTCGATCACGTGTTGTGGCGATTGCCGGACGAGGACGCCGGGCGGGAAATGATCGGGGTGTGGGAAGAATTGGGATCGTCACCGGTGGAAATCTACAACAGGCTCATCGCACAGCCGATCATGCTCGACCAGGATGCCTGGGCCGACATCACGGCCGAGGACCTGTACGACGACGTTCGCTTCGTGGGCGGGCTCGGCATTACCGAACGCGACATCGCCGATGCGCTTCGGCGCGACTCCGTGCTCTATGCTCAGGCGCACGATTCGTATGTGGAGTTTCTCGAGGCGTATGCACCGTAGCCGTCCGTTCCGGGCGGTCTTTTTGTGGACGAAATTCGATCTATTTGTTAAGATTCGCTCGATTTATTCGATATGGCCAGACATTCTCATTGGCATAACATTCAGTTGAAGAAGGGGAAGGCCGACGCGAAGCGCGCCGGGGTGTTTTCGAAGCTCGTGAAGAATATCACCGTGGCGGCGCGCGAGGGCGGCGATCCGACGTTCAATTTCAAACTTCGCATGGCCGTCGAGGCCGCGAAGGCCGTAAGCGTGCCGAAGGACAACATCGACCGCGCCATTTTGCGCGGCACGGGTGGCGGGGAAGGCGGGGTCATCGAGGAGATGATTTACGAGGGGTTCGCCCCGGGAGGCGTCGCGATGCTCGTCGTGTGTCTGTCCGACAACCGCAACCGCGCGGTTTCGGAAGTAAAGCTGGCCGCGACGAAAGCCGGCGGGACGATCGGCGCGTCGGGATCCGTGATGTGGATGTTCGACAAGAAGGGCATCGTCACGATCGCGGACGCGTCGACCATTACGGATCGCGACGCGTTCGACTTGGCAGTCATCGACGCGGGCGCGGAGGACATTATCGCGGACGGCGAGACGCTGCAGGCCGTGTGCGAGGTAAAGGATTTGCAGAAGGTCGCGGCCGCGGTGGAAGCCACGGGCGTAAAGCCGGACGGCGTGTCCATCGAATACGTTGCCAAGCAGACCGTGTCCGTGAACGACGCATCCGAGAAGGAACGCCTCGACACGTGCGTCGAGGCGCTCGAGGATCTCGATGATGTCGACGCGGTTTATACCAACGAGGCGTAGCGTATGAAAAAGGAGGAGATGATCTTGGGCATCGATCCCGGTTTCGGCCGCATGGGATTCGGCTGCGTGGCCGTCTCTCGAGGCGGCACGCGTCCCGTGGACTTCGGCGTGGTGACCACGCCGACCGGTGAAACAATGGGCGACCGTCTGCTTGCGCTGTACGACGACCTGCAGGAGCTGATCGCGCATTTGAACCCGGACGTCATCGCGGTCGAGAAGCTGTTTTTTTCTAAAAATACGACGACCGCCATGCGCGTGGCCGAGGCCCGCGGGATCGTTTTGCTGCTCGCGGCTCAGGCCGGCGTTCCCGTGGTCGAGATCGGCCCGTCGCAAGTGAAGCTCGCGGTGGCCGGCGACGGCAAGGCGGGGAAGCCGGCCATGCAGCGGATGGTGGCGAAGCTGCTCGGACTGCCGCGCGTCCCAAAGCCCGATGACGCGGCCGACGCGCTTGCCATCGCCATCACGGCGAGTACCATGAAATACGTATGACCATCGAACGCTTTGACGCGGCCGTGATCGGAACCGCGAAACGATACGGCGTCCCCCTCGCGCGATTTTCTTTTTTCATCGTATTCTTTTGGTTCGGTGTCCTGAAGGTGCTCGCGCTCAGTCCCGCGATTCCGCTTGTCGACCACTTGCTCGCCGTGACGCTCCCATTCATCACGCCGGTTGCGTTTAACGTGTTTTTCGGTGCGTTCGAGATGTTGATCGGCCTTCTGTTTTTGGTGCGCGGCGCGGAACGCGTCGTCGTTCCGCTGTTCGTCCTGCACATGGTTACCACGTTCGCCCCGCTCGTGCTCCTCCCTGACCTTACCTGGACCGCGCCGTTTGTCCCGACGCTTACGGGGCAGTACATTCTCAAGAACTTCGTCCTCCTTGCCCTCGCCGCGGCGCTTGTCGCGCACATGTCACCGATCGACGGAAAGATATCGTAACGCGTGAGCAAAGCAAAAACCGCCCGAAGGCGGTTTTTTGCGGCTCTTAGGCCTGGGAGGCCTTGAAGCAGGTGAGACACTTCACCGGCTTGTCGCCGCGCGGCTGGAACGGAACCTGGCAGTTGGCGCCACAGTCCGCACAGACGGCGTCGAACATCTGGCGCGGGGCGTCCATGCGATCGCGCTTGGAGCGGGCGCAGTCGCGGCAGCGCGTCGGCTGGTTCATCCAACCCTTTTCGGCGAAGAACGCCTGGTCGCGCTCCGAGAAGGCGAATTCCTTACCGCAGTCGCGACAGACGAGAGTGATATCTGGCATACGTTGTTATTCTCATACGTGGTTGAGCCAACGTATGAATCTATGTTAATCCTGGGTCATAGACCCATAGGAAGAACGCGATTGGTATCACGGGCTTCCGGAGGCATCTGACGCGTACTAGAATACCAGAAAATTGGTTTTTTGTCAAGGAATATGCTCTTTTCCTACAGAAAAACAGGTCGAATGACCTGGTTTTCTGGAGCGGGTGGCGGGAATCGGACCCGCGACTACTCCTTGGAAGAGAGTCGTTTTACCACTAAACTACACCCGCACGTGAGGGCAGAATATTACGTCTGCCGCTTTTTTGCAACCCATTGAAATGCCCCATACGCGACGATAACCGCGGCCGCGATCCCGCCGACCCAAAGATCGGACGCGTCCGAGTACGCGGAGCCCGATTCGTCCGTCGGATACGTCTCGCCCTTCGGCGGCGGGAATCCGATGCCCGGGGCCACGTCGAGCTGCATGTCGCTTCCCTCGACGATGCCCATGGCCGTGCGCCAGTGCGGCGCGAGCGTCGATGGGGCTTCCGCGAATGGCACGCGAAGGATCAGCGTGTTTCCGTTCAGTTCGTATGCGGCGGCGGTTTCCTTGTTTACGGCCCAGAAGTCCGTGACGTTGTTGAACCATCGGAAGTCCGCGTACCAGCCGTGCTCATTATTGTATTGAACGCTGAATTCCGCGTCCATCCCGGCGCGGATTCCGTCGATGGCGTTGTTCGAAATGTCGTCATCGAGGTCCATGTACGTGAACCACTGAGCCTTCTGCTTGTCCGCGAGTTTTTCCGGAACGTCACCGCCGAGCGTCATTACGAAGTCCCACGTCTGCGTCGTGTCGTTCTTCGAAAGCGTCACGTCGGAAATGTCCCCCCACGCGTTGTGGATGGCGGACGTTTCGCCCCACCGGCTTACCACGTCGCCAAACGGGTCGGAGACGCTGCCCGTGCCTTCGGCGGTCTCAAAGAACTCGCGATCCTCGGTAGCCACGTGCTCGGTGAGCTGGGCATCGGTGTATCCGAGCGACTTCAAATAGTCGTTCGTGCCCGCGACCGGGGAGGCGGCGAGCGCGATGGTCGGCACGATAAAAAGAATTGAAATCAGGAGTTTTTTCATAACGATGGTCGGGCCGGCGGGTCTCGAACCCACGGCCTCCTGGTCCCAAACCAGGCGCTCTACCTACTGAGCTACGGCCCGATAATGTGAGCGCAGAGTACCAAGAAACCCTTGCCGAAGCAAGGGTTTCTTGGTTAGTACGGAAATGCGACGTCCGGGTCGTCCGTCAGTTCGGCGGTTCCCGGACGCGCCGCGAGGTCGGCGTCCGTGACGCGCACGTAGTCGTAGTCGTCGATGCGGAGCGACCGGGTGGCACCGGCGCCGAGCGTGTAGATCGTGTCGTTGCCGAGATAGACGACGGATCCGTCCTCGCGTACGCCCACGGCTCCGTCCGGATGAAGTTCCGTGGTGATCGGGTCTCCCACGGCGTAGTTTCCCCAAAGTCCGGCAGGAACGTCGAGCACGCGCGTGTTCCAATCGTTGCCGTAAAGTCCCTGCGCGAGCTCCTCGGTAGTCACCCAGTGCAGGGTGGCATCGGGGCCGACGGCGTAGACTTTCGGATCGGACTGGATCTTCACGAGCTTCGTTCCCGGGCGCACCGTGACGTTGCCGCCGAGCTGGTACTCCGCGAGATGGTCGGCGTCGATGAACGCGATGTCCTCGAAGTCGTGGTACCACGTCTCGTACACCGCGAGCGACGGGAACGCGTGACGGTTGCCGTCCGCGCCGATCTCGTACACGGCCGCGTCGACCGTGGTGTTCGTGTCGCCGTCATCGACGAGCTTCACGAGGAGGCCTTGCGAGGAGGGGGTTTCTTCCTCGGGCACGATCTCGATCGGCGCCGTCACCTCCACGACGTTTTGCGTGGCGGATACCGCGTCGAGCTGCCAGTGAGGGGTGGTGGGGCAGGAGATCTTCGCGTAGCGGTAGGGCTCGCTTCCCGCGTAGGGAATCGCGATTTCCGTCTGGTACAGTGGAAACGATCCGTTCGCGCGTTCGAGTTGGATCCCGTTCGTGTCGAGAAAGTCGACCTGGTAGTACGCGCCGAATTCTGTCATCCGGTACGTCATCGTCAGATCGCCTTCCGCGAGTTCGTCGCCGAGGTCGAGGGTGACGAACGACAGGTCCTCGTTGAACTCCGCATACACGCCGTCCGGGGCGCCAAGTGCGTTCGACGGGGCGTACGTGGTGCTCGCCGAGGCATCGTAAACGGCGACGCCATGGACGATGGCGGGTTCGTCGGCCAGGGCCGCGAGCGGGAAGATAAGCGGGACGGCGGCAAGAAGGACTAGGAGTCGTTTCATATTACGTGTAAGATAACAGGGTCAGGGTATCAGATTCGGGCGATTTGGCCCAGCATTTGCCGCTTGACCGTTCCGCGGATCTTTCCTATACTAATGCCACATTTCATGGGCGTGTAGCTCAGATGGTTAGAGCGCGACACTGATAATGTCGAGGTCCCAAGTTCGATTCTTGGCACGCCCACCAGACTAGTTATGGAACTTTCCACATTGGATATTCTGATCCGCTTGGTCGTCGCGGCCATCCTGTCGGCCGTGATCGGTTTTGAACGCGAGTCGAACAAGAAGCCGGCCGGTATGCGTACCAACGCGCTCGTCGGGCTCGGTACGGCCATGGTTACCATCGCCTCGCTGATGGTCGTAAAGTTCGGCGGCGTCGATGCGGTGGACGTGTCGCGTTTGGCAGCAAGCATTTTGCCGGGCATCGGGTTTATCGGTGCGGGGACGATCATCCGCTCGGGCGGATCGGTGAAGGGGTTGACCACGGCCGCGAGCATCTGGGTGGTTGCCGCGATCGGCATCGCGACGGGCCTTGGCCTGTACGATCTCGCCGTCATCGGCACGATCCTCGGGCTCATCGCCTTGATCGCTTGCCGCGGTTGCCGGACGAGGAGACGAAGTAATTGAACGGCCGCACGCCTGGGTAGCTCAGTGGTAGAGCAGAGGACTGAAAATCCTCGTGTCGTCAGTTCAATTCTGACCCCAGGCACCAAAAGGACCGACGTAGAAATACGGCGGTCTTTTTGTGTAAGAAAAAACCGACGGGATTATCCGTCGGAAGCGAGAAGCTGTTCGAGAAGCGCCATGCGGATGAAGAGGCCGTTGCGCGCCTGGTCGAAATACTTGGCGCGCGGGTTCGTATCCACGTCCGTGGCGATTTCGCCGAGGCGCGGCAGCGGGTGCAGGATCACCGCGCTCGGCTTCATGAGGCCGACGTTCGTTCCGGTGACGGCGAACGCGCGTTCGATTTCGGCGTGCATCGCGTCGCCACGGTCACCGTGGCCGTACCGTTCCCTCTGGACGCGCGTCTGGTAGAAGACGTCGGCGTCCGGGAGCGCGCGGGCCAGGCGGTCTGTTTCCTCAAACGGGATGCCCGCGCGTGCCAGCTCTCCGCGCACGTCCTCCGCGAGGCGGATTTCCGTGGGGCTCACGAGCAGAAGACGGAACCGCGGCGGCTCACCGTACCGAATGATCAGGCGGCACAGGGATCGCACGGTGCGGCTGTGCTCGAGATCGCCCGAAAGGGCGAGCGTGATCTCGTTGCGGTCGGTGGACCGAAGGATCGTGTACAGGTCGAGCAGTGCCTGCGTCGGATGCTCGTCCCCGCCGTCCCCGGCGTTGATGATGGGAACCGGCGACACGCGCGCCGCCCGTTGCGCCGCTCCGGCCTCCTTGTGACGGATGACGATGGCATTAACCTCGTAACCGGCAAGGATGCGAACGGTGTCCTCGAGCGACTCGCCCTTGGCCGCGAGGCCGAAGCTCATTCGCGTGCGCGTGGACGGCTCGTAGAAGAGCAAGGCGATCGTCTTCCTCGTCAGCGGTTGGTGCCGGTTATCACGAGCCAGGCTTCTCAGCCGGTCCGTTTGCGTGAACAGCGTATCAAGCTCTTCGCGGGTGAACTGCGAGGCCGTGAGAATGTGCTGGACCATGGGGTTCCTCCGCCGATAGCCTACGCGCCGGCGTGAGAAAAGAAAAGAGGAGCCGGGGTGGCTCCCGTCAGGTAAGGAGCGATTTACGTTCGCGCCACCTTTCGTTTGATCGCCGCCCATTCCCCCTCGAGCAAATGGAACAGCGTACGCAGGTGACGCACCGGCATCTTGGGAATCAATTTGAGCATGGCCTCGCGTTCGGCGTCGTGCATAGGGACGCTTGCCACGAGAACCGCGAGCTTGTTGACGTCGATCATACGCCGAGTTCGCGTGAGACTTCCGCGAGGAAACGTTCGATCTTTAAGCCGTAGAGCGCTTCCACGGAACGGTCGTGCGGAGGACGTTCGGCCTGACGTCGCGCGACCTCGTAGGATTTCCAAAACGCGAGCATATCCGCGTCGGACAGCGTTTCATGGCCGGAAGATTCGGCATACTCGGCGCGGCGTTCTCCCATATCGACGAAATTGTACCACGTGTCCCGCGCGTTGACACCGCGAGGCGGCGGGCATACCCTTCCGTTCGCACCTGGAAATGTCCATGCCAGTCGCTTCTTCGTCGATGCCCCCAGAACGAGCCTTCGCCTTCTGGGTCGCGATCCTCCTTGCCGCGTCCGTTGTCATCCGGGAGATGTCCGGAAGCGACGCGGCGGGAACCGTCTCGTTCGTCTGCCTCCTTGTCCTGACGGGATGGAGGATTACCTACCAATACCAACGGGAATCGCACCGCGCGGAACATCAGCGGTCAAAGGCCGCGAGCGCCGCGACCGAACTGCTGCGCGTCGCCAATCTCACCGGACCGGACATCCTGCGGAACTTTGCCGGATCGGAACCGTTGCACCGCGTCCGCGTCGAGGCCGTCCGTCGATTCTTCTATCAGGCGAGCGACATCGGCCTCACGAAGGAGGAGATGCTTCGCTTCGTCGGAACATGCGATCCTATCGTGATTCGCGACGTGGTCAACGAAATGTCCGGAACCCGTTCGCCCTGGTTCGATCCGGAAGACAAGGCCTGGCGGACGGCCGTCCACTATTACGCAAACGGCCACTCTCACCTCTGCCACCGCCCGGTCGACCTCCTCGCCTGGGCGCGTTCGCTGCCCGTGGCGGAAGAACACGTCTCGCGAAAGTAGTCTTGATCCCAACCGGGATCTTTTTTTACGAGCATGATGTCGTCGACGCTACGCCCATACGAACAGCGAGATGCCCGCCACCGCCATCAGCACGGCCACGGTCCAACCGAGCGCGTTCGAGATCCAGCCGTTCTTGTGCTTGCCCATGACATGCTTGTTGTTCGCGACGAAGAGAATCGTCACGAGCAGCGGCGGGGCCGCGAGCCCGTTTAGGATGGCCGTTTGGTATAACATCTTGAACGGCGGGATATGCAGAAAGTTGATGGCGAGTCCCACGAGCGTGGCCGCGATGATCACGAGATAGAACCCGCGCGCCTGGCGGAACGTGCGGTACAGACCGCCGTGCCAGCCGACTGCCTCCGCGACCGCGTACGATGCCGAACCGGCGAGGATCGGTACCGCGAGCATGCCCGTGCCGATGATTCCGATCGCGAACAGCAGGTACGCGAGGTCACCCGCGATCGGTCGCAACGCCTCGGCGGCCTGGCTCGCGGTATCAATGGAGGTAATGCCGTTCGCATGAAGCGTGGAGGCGACGGTCACGATGATGAAGAACATCACGAGGTTCGAGAAGAACATCCCCGCGATGGTGTCGAACCGCATGTTGGACAGGCTCCGCTTCGTCACGCGCTTGCTCCCCGACTCGATCTCCTCCTCCACTTCCTCGTCCGTCTGCCAGAAAAAGAGATACGGCGAGATGGTGGTGCCAAGCACGCCCACGATGTTCATCACGTATTCTTTCGACCACGAGAACGACGGCACGAACGTCGACCATGCGATCAGTTTCCAATCCTGCTTCACGACGAACGCCGTGATGACGTACGCGAACAGCGACAGCGTGAGATATTTCAGGAAGCGCGCGTACTTCGGATACGAGACGAAAATCTCAAGCGAGAGCGTCAGCGCCGTGATGCCGAACAGCCACACCCACGAGGGGAGACCAAACAGAAGCTGTGCGGCCGCGGCCATAGCGCCGAGGTCCGCGCCGATGTTCAGCACGTTGGCGCCGACGAGCAGCAGGATGGCGACCGTGAGCACGGAGCGCGAGCAGTGCTTGCGAATGGTGGCGGACAGTCCTTCGCGCGCCACGAGGCCGATGCGCCCGCACATTTCCTGCACCGCGGACATGAACGGGAACGTGAAGAACGCGGTCCACAGCTGCGTGTATCCGAACTGCGCCCCGGTTTGGGCGTAGGTGGCGATGCCGGACGGATCGTCGTCCGCCGCTCCCGTGATGAATCCCGGACCGATTTTCTCAAAGAGCTGCTTGATCTTCATATCGAGGTATAGAATAGCACGTGCCGCGGATTGACAGAATGTCCGGCGTCCTTTATAGTGCCGGCACCGTTCAACACGCTCATGTTGAAACAAATCCTATGCTGACCATTCGTCTCTCCCGCGTCGGCAAGCGCAAAATGCCGATCTATCGCTTCGTCATCATGGATTCCAAGAAGGATCCGTGGGCCAAGTCGTTGGAAATCCTCGGCACGCGCGACCCGCGCACCAAGGAAGTCATCCTGAAGACCGACCGCGTGAAGTACTGGCTCGAGAAGGGCGCCACGCCGTCCGATTCCGTGTGGAACATCTTCGTCGACCAAAAGCTGGTCGAGGGAAAGAAGCACAACGTCTCCCATCTCACCGCCGCCCGCCAGAAGGCGATCGCCGAGGAGAAGGCCAAGAACGAAACCCCCGCCGCATAGGCGGGTTTTCGTTTGGATTGACGCGCGGGCGCGGACGTGGCAACGTGGCGAAACTTCGATGATAGGCGTCGAAGCCTGGGAGACACATGGCACATGACAGACGGACCCAACTGACCGTCGCACAGCTCGCGCTGATCCGGCGCGCGGCGGAATTCGCTGAACACTTAGGAACCCCCGGACGGCTTCCGCCGCTCGTGATGCAATTCGTGGCGACCGTCACGATCCATGGGAACCCGAACGCCGTGCTGCGACCGCTGCGCGAGGATCGTTGGGTGCGCGTGGAGCAGGACGAGTACGTCTTCGACGTTGGAGACCTGCCAACCAAGACCGACCACCTGAAGGGTGGCAAGCCCGCGAGCATTCCGGACAACGGCATCCGCAACGCGGCACTTCATTGGAAGGCCGGCGAGCGGTCGCTGAGCGAGACGCAGATGCTCGAACCCCCGAAGCCGGCTCCGGCCGGGAGGAAGGATGACCGCCTGGTGGCGACGTCCGTTCCTCCGTCTTTGACTTCAGACGCGGCCTCGGGAAAAAAGAAGGCTCCGGCGGCGAGCGCGCCGGCGGCACCTTCGTCGCCCGTGAAGGACGTCGCCATCACCGCGGAAGGAATCGATGCGATTTTGGTGGCGCATCTCCTCGCCGAGGAAAAGAACGGCGGCCCGCTCAATCTCGCGGATTCCGGCGAAGCCTTCCGAGGGAAAGTTTCCGAGACCAACGGATATGCCGCGCGGATGAAGCTCAAGAGGGACGGCCTGTACGAGCCCGTCCACGTGAACGCCGAAACCGTGCGTTGGCGCGTGACCGAGGTCGGACGCGCGCGCGTCGCGGGAAACCTCGCGGCCGCGAAGGCTCCACCGTCGGTCGATCGCGCCGCGTCCGCGCCGCCGCCGCTCGCGCCCGTTCCCCCGCCCCCGGGTCTTTCGCCGTCGCCCGTTCCGCTGG
>DAISXX010000017.1:0-11535 GCA_036825695.1 Patescibacteria group bacterium
CCTCATACGCCTGCGTCGATTCGTCCTCGGCGGTCACGGTGTACGTCACGGGATCGGTAAAGTCCCGTTCGACGCCGCTCGCCGGGCTGACGGACGCGCCCGTGGTCTCGATGGTCGGAACCAATTCCCTTACCCGCGTGCCATGCGGCACGCTCAACCGAATCGTCTTGTCCTCCTCGTCGACCTCGCCGGTGACGTCCAACCCCTCGAAGTCGAAGCGAGTAATCGCCTTGGCCGGATCCGCGGCGGGCGTAACCGTGACGACGTATTCCTGCGTCGATGAGTCACGCGCGGTCACCGTATACGTTACGGGATCCGTGAAATCCTGCGCGAGGCCGCTCGACGGGCTGACCGAAGCGCCGTCGAACGCGATCGTCGGGACGAGCGCCGTCACGTCCGTGCCGAACGGAACGGCGAGCGCGACGGTCTTCGCGTCCTCGTCCACGGCTCCGATGGCGTCGAGCGCGTCGATGTCGAACGCGGTGACCGCCTTTTGCGTATTGAGCAACGTGAGCGCGCTGAACGCGTTCACCCGCCTCCCCGTGGTCGTGATCCCGTCGAGCGAGGCGAGGGCGTCGCCGGTCGTCAGAATCAACTCTTTGACTTGCGCGTCCGTGAGGCCCGGAACGAATCCCTCGATGAGCGCGGCAAGGCCAACCACGTGAGGCGTGGCCATGGACGTCCCGTTGAAATAATCGTATTGCTCGTCGGTGCCGTCTTGGTCCGGAAACGCGCGCACTTCCACGTCGTCGACGAGGCAGCCGCCCCCACCGCCGACGTTCGCGTCGCCGTCCGCGACCCATCGATAGCGGAAGACGAACCCGTCCGTTCGGTATTCGGCTGGGACGTCGAACGAGAAATATCCCGCGGCCGAGCCGGCCGGATTGACGTTGTCATCGAGATACGGCTCGTCCCAGCGCAGCACCTCGTCAACCGTCTCGCCTCCGTCCGCGCTGAACTCGAGCGCGAGGTAGTCGGTCCAGTCGGTCAGACTATACTCCGTGTCGCACACCGTCCAAAAGGACATCGTGGCCGCGCCGCCGCTCAGGTCGAGGGTCGGCGAGGCAGCGGTCGTGTCCGCGGTTTGCGCGTACGGGACCGCGAGGTCGGCGGAGAGCACCTTGCCCCAGTCCGCGCCGAGCGTCCCGGTCGCGTCGTACGTTCCCCAGTTGTTCCCCGTGCCCGCGGCCGTCCATCCTTCCGGAACCGCGGGAACCACGGTGCTCTCGAACGACTCGGAAATCTCGGCCGTGCCGGCGTCATCGACGACCGAGCTGTACACGTTCGTGCCCGGCGCACCGACATCCACGTACCCGACGCCAAAATCGGAGAATGACGCGAGCTGGTCGGACGCGTTCGTCGCCGCGACGGAGATCACGTTGTCGAGCCCGTCCCAGCATGCCGTGTCGTGCCCGAAGTCCGACGGGATATCGACGAACGTCGATCCGTCATGTTCCTCGTTCGCGTTGCCCGCGGCCGTGACGAACAGGCCTGGAAACGCGGCGATCGCGTCGTAAAGCGCCGTGTCGTTTGCTCCCGCGCAACTGCTCGCGGAGCCGCCCCAGCTCGCGTTGACGATGGTCGCGCCGTTCTCCGCCGCGAACGAAAGCGCGGCGACGATCTCGTCCGTGGAAAGCGACGACTTCAGCGCCATGATCTTCGCGCGCGGCGCCACGCCGACCACGCCCGCCGCGTTGTTCCTCGCCGCGGAGATGGTTCCGGCGACGTGCGTGCCGTGCGTGCTCGTGGTCGGAAGCGGCGTCAGGTCGTCGTCCTCGAAGTCATATCCGTGATTGCACGAGCCGAGCGGCGCGCCCGCGGCATCCACGCAGTCCGTGCCCTCCCACATGTTCGCGACGAGATCCGGATGCCCGTACGCCACGCCGGAATCGATGATCGCGACGATCACGTCCGCGTTCGTTCCCTCGTTCACGGCCCACGCCTCGGGCGCGTCGATGTCCGCGTCCGGGGTCCCGGCCACGCCGTTCACGGTCTGCCCGGTGTTGTCGAGGCCCCAAAGCTCGGCGCGCGACGGGTCGTCGGTGCCGATGTCCTCAAACCGATACTGGAAATTCGGCTGCGCGTATTCGACGCGCGGGTCGGCCTCGAGCCGCGCGACCGCATCCTCGACCGATTCGCGCTTTCCGTTGCCATTGCGCCGCGTCGCGAGCACGGATACGCGGCCGTTCTTCGTCTTGACGAGCACCTCGCCCTCCACGTACGCCGGCGCCGCGTCCGCCGTCTCCACCGCCGTGTCCTTCTCGACCGGCGCTGAGTCGTCCGCGAACGCCGCGGCGGGAACGAAACCCACGACGACGGAAAAAACGGTCAACACGACCGTCCCGATCCTCCACGCGTTCGCGCGTCGGCTCATAGCTGCCGTAACACGTTCTTAAATTGCCGGCATGCCTTCTCGCGGTCGTCGCAGGAGATGTTGTATACCGGCATTTCCTGCGTCGGGAGATGAATGGTGATGTCGCTTCCCTTGCAGATGGCACGGACGTGCGCATTCTCGTTCTCGGTCACCTCGCAGCCGAGATCCTCGATGGTCGCCTGCAACCGCGACGTGAGATCCTCGTCCGCGCCCTCCACCTTCACGGTACGGACGGAGGGCTTCAGCGTCTCGGCGTACACGCGATCGCGATGGAAGCGCTGGTCGGCGTCATCGGTGACGTACAAGTCGCGAATCCCGGCCTGAATGAGCGCGTTCCAGCACGGCTCGCAGGCCCACCAGTGGCCGTACATGTACGCGTCGGCACCCGCGATGTCCACGCCCTGCTCCACGGCCGTCTTCACGGCCATCTGCTCGGCGTGGCCCGGCGCGTCATGGAGCGTGCAGAGGTCATACCCCGTGCCACTCGGGCATTCGAGCACGATGCGCGGACAGACGTGCAGCGTCCCCGCCCCTCGGTTAAACCCGTTACCCGCGGTCACGAGCACCATCCCGTCGCGCACGATCGCGATGCCGACCGGAAACAACGAGTCCCCGGCCTGAACTTCCCGCGCGCGCGAGGCATGATTCATGAGCGGATGGTCGTGCGGAACATATTTGATGTGCCGGTCCGACGGCATGTAGGGATAGTCGGGCATAGGGAAAGTCATTGAGTCGTTGAGTCGGAAAGTCGTTGAGTCACGTGGTAATGCAATAGCACGGCCGCCTCGCCGAGCTTCGTCGTATCGAGCAGCTTCAGGCTGATCCGTGCGTCGTTGTGAAACAACGGAACGCCGCCGCCGAACAGCACGGGCTCGACGGTCAGGAACAGCTCGTCGACCAACCCGGCCGACAGGAACGCGTCGTAAACCGCCGCGCCGCCGCACAGCGCAAGCCGCGTCACGCCTTCTTGCTCGAGCCGCGCGACCAAGTCCGCCGGCGATTCGCTCGTCCATTCGACGCCATCGGCTCCCGTCCGAGAGCTCATCACGATCGTACGCCGATCCTTCAACGGCTTGCCGATGGTCTCGAACGTCTTGCGGCCCATCACCACGGTTCCGATCTCCTTCGTTTTCGAAACGAAAAACCGCGTGTCTTCCTTTGAGGTCCAGTCGAGCGAGGACTGCCCCGCGTTCTGCGCGATCTTTCCGTCGGCGCTGACGGCGGCGATGAGGGTGACGATCATACGGCGATTTGGACTTTCATCATCGGCGCGCCCGGCGCGTATTGCGATTGAAACATCTCGATAAGCTCGTTAACGAGCGCCGGATCGGCCTCAAGCGCGCGTTGGAACGAGCGTTCCGGCAGGCGGCATTCGATTTCCGCGTGCGGCGCGACCTCACGGGCGAGAATGTCCTCGACGGCCTGGTACTGATTCTCGTAAATGTGCGCGTGCGAAATCGACACGGTGAGCTTCCCGACCGCGACGCCGAGTTCCTGCGCGATCATCGCCTGCAGGAGCGCGAAGTCCGCGACGTCGTTTGGGTTGCCAAGCACCATGTCGTTCGAGCGGACGATGAGATGCAGGTTGAGCTTGTTGCCGATGATGTTCGCGGTCCAGGTGAACGGGCACGGCACGTTTTTCTTTTTCGGCGCGCGCAGACCGTCGTCGCGCGGATCCCACATCATCACCACGCCCTGCCGGCTGGTCGGCTCCTCCCGCAGGTGCTCGACCAAGTCGATCAGCTGGTCACGGCCGAAATGGTGGCGCCAACGGTAGCCGTACGCGGTCTCGACCGTGCCATCCGCTTCCAAGAACGCGTCCCAACCCTTGGTAAACTGCTGCAGAAACCCGGCATGCTTGTGGCCGGCGACGAACCAGACCGTTTCCGCGCAAAAAAACTTCGGGAACATCTTACGCACGGTGAGAAGCGGGAATCCGGCGGCAGGATTGAGCTCGTACGTGACGCCGGGGATGGCTTTGGTCGCAAAACCCGTCCGTTCGCTCTGGACGGTTTCCCCTTCCCGGTAAATCCGGCCCAAGGTCTCAAGATACACCCGGTCAAACGTGGTCATAACCCCCTCATCCTAGCAGACAACCCGCGTGTTTCCAACCGACGTCATTTCCGCTAAGATGGCACCGATATGAACATTCCTGTGGACATCATGAAAGTGCATCCGGACGCGGAGATTCCGGAGTACAAGACGGCCGGAGCGTGCGCGTTCGATCTGTCGCCCGTGGAGGACGCGACCATTCAGCCCGGCGAAATCAAGGGGCTCCGGACCGGGCTCGTGATCAAGGTGCCGGAAGGCTACACCCTGCTTGTCGCGCCGCGTTCCTCGACGCCGAAAAAATACCGGCTCACCATCCCGCAGTCGGTCGGAATCGTGGACAACGACTTCTGCGGGCCGACCGACGAGCTGTTGTTGGTCCTCTACAACTTCGGGACGGAACCGGTCGCGGTCACGAAGGGCCAACGCCTGTGCCAGGGATTGTTCGTGCCGATCGTCCGCGCGCAGTTCGAAACGAAGGACTCCCACGCCGCCCCGGACCGCGGCGGGTGGGGATCCACGGGATAATCTGCTATAATTTGGCTATGGATCGCCCTGGTCGGTTCCTCATGATCGACGGCATTGCCGGCAGTGGAAAGTCCACGCTCATTCGGGCTGCCCAGACGTGGTCGAAGAACTGCGGGCACCGGGTGTTCGACCTGCGCGAATGGACGGCAACGCACGCGGACCCGCCGCGCTTCGAGGAAATCTCCGACCACGACACGTTCTTCACCTACGAGCCGACGCGGCAGTGGATGGGCGCGGCGATCCGGTTCGAACTTTCACGGACCGACGATCCGTATTCCGGCGAGTCGCTCGCGCACGCGTTCGCGCTCGACCGAGAGATCATGTACCGGCGGCTCGTCATCCCGGCGCTCGCCGCGGGCAAGACCGTCATCCAGGATCGCGGCGTCTGCACGTCCGTCGCCTACCAGCCGATCATGACGGGAAGCATCCCGCTTGAGACGCTCATGGCGCTGCCGGGCAACGCGCTCGCGCTCGCGCATCCGCCGCACCATCTCATCCTCACGAAGCTCGATCCGGAGATCGCGGCGGAGCGCATCAAACGGCGCGACGAGGAATCGAAAGGCGTATTCGCAGACATCGAGTTCCTGCGGCGCGTCGACGAGCGGTTTTCCTCCGACTGGTTCCGCGACCTGTTCCAATCGCGAGGCACGACGCTCCACGTCCTGCCGACCGACGGCGCGCTCGAAGAAACGGTCACGCACGCCCAAACCTTGATTTCAACCATTTTGACCTCTTGCTAAGCCTATGCCCCTTCTTTCCATCGGAGAACTCATCGACCGTTCCTGGGAACACTACCGCCGCGACTTCGTGGACCTGGTGAGCGTCTCGGGATGGATTCTCGTCCCGGCGATCCTCAACATCGTCGCGCTTTCCATTTATCCGGCCGCGAGCAAGATCATCGGCGCGGGCGCGCTGACGAGGACCGAGGGGATCGGCGTCGGGTTGTACGCGTTCTCCACGTGGATCGTCGCGCCGATCATCGGCCTGTGGGCGTTCGTCGCGGTGGTGCGACTCGTGCGTTCGGAGCTTTCCGGCCGGCGCGGCGGCGTGCGCGAGGCCATGGCGGACGGCAAGCGGTACTTCGCCCCGACGCTGGTCGTGAGCGCGCTCATCTTCCTCGTCATGCTCGCGGTGGTCGCCATCGGTTTCGCTCCGTCGGCGATCCTCGCGCTCATCTCGTATGCGCTCGGCGGCAATACCGTGATCACCGTGCTCTCGGGCGTGGCGGCGATCGTCGGCATTCTGGCCGCGCTCGTGCTCGGCGTCCGCTGGACCGTGCACTACTATTTCGCGCCGTTCGCCCTGCTCATCGACGAGGTACGCGGCAAAGAGACGCTCACCGCGAGCCGCAAGCTGGTGGAAGGAAAATTCTGGAGCGTGCTGCTGCGCCTGGCCGTCCCGAAAATCGTGTACGTGCTGATCGGCGCCATCCTGATGGCCATTGTCGGATTCGTCCTGTCCATTGCCACCACCGCGCTTACCGGCCTGAATTCGGACGTTCAGCTGCGACTGACGACCATCGTCACGTCCGTGCTCTCCACCATGGTCGCCGCGCTCCTGAACCCGGTGATCGTCAGCTCCGACGTGATGCTCTACCAGTCGCTCAAACGCTAATATGACTTCCCCGCTCGCGATTCTGCGGGCTTCGGCGCGGCTATACCGCGCGGAGGCGCCGCTCTACGTCGGCTACGCGTCGTGGCTTCTGCTCACGTACGCCGCGTTCGTGCTCGCGAGCTTTATCCACGACCCGGCCATTCAGGCGGCGGTGACCATCGTCGTGCAAATCGCCGATACGCTGCTGTGGATGTGGGTCGGCATCCTGATCACGCTCATCACGCTCGACGTCATCGGAGGCAGGCGGCCGGACACGACGAAGCTTCCGCGCGCGGCCTGGCTGATGATCTGGCCGTTCGCCTGGGTCAGTTTCCTGCAGGGCATCGTATCGCTCGGGGGCTTCCTCCTGCTCATCGTTCCGGGCATCGTCTTCGCGGTTTGGTTCGCCTACGCGCAGCAGGTGCTGCTCGTCGACGGCAAGCGCGGCCTCGAGGCGCTTTCCTACAGTCGCGAGCTGTGCCGCGGGCGGTTCTTCACGGTGGTCTGGAACCTCGTCGCGGGCCCGTGCCTCGTCGGCGTCGTCTACCTGCTCGCCCTGTCCGCCGCGTTCGCGCTCATCGCGGCCGCCACCAACGTCCCGATCGACATGCTCGTCGGCGACCAGCCCCCGCTCTGGGCCGACATGATCGCGACCGTGAGCGAGATATTCCTCATGCCGCTGCTCTATCTGTATTGGACGCTTTCGTATCAGGAATTGAAGAAAACGTATGTTGGAACCGGTAATCGGACTTGAAATCCACCTGCAGCTGAAAACGAAATCGGGAATGTTCTGCGCGTGCCCCGTGCATGACGCCAAGACGCCGAACGCGAATATCTGCCCCATCTGTACCGGCCAGCCGGGCGCGCTTCCCGTTCCGAACGAACAGGCGATCCGCCTCGGCATCCGCATGGGGCACGCGCTTAACTGCGCCATCGCGTCGCATTCGTAATTCGACCGGAAGCACTACTTCTACCCAGACCTTCCAAAGGCATACCAAATTTCGCAATACGACCTGCCAATCTGTTCGGGCGGGTTCGTGATGCTCGGCGAGAAAAAGATCGGCATCACGCGCGCGCACCTCGAGGAGGACGCGGGCAAGAACCTGCACGGTTCCGACGGCAAGACGTACGTCGACTTCAACCGCGCGGGCACGCCGCTCCTTGAGATCGTCACGGAGCCGGACTTCGCGTCGCCGCAGGAGGCAAAGGCGTTCTTGATCGAACTCCGGCTGATCGCACGCTATCTCGGCGTTTCGGACGCGGACATGGAAAAGGGCCAGATGCGCTGCGACGCGAACGTGTCGCTCCGCGAGCGCGACGCGGAGGGCGGCATCGTCGGGATGCGCTTCCACCCGAAGACCGAGATTAAGAACATCAACTCGTTCCGCAACGTCGAGCGCGCGCTCCAATACGAGCTCAGGCGCCAAGGCGACCTCTGGCAGGCCGGTTCCCCGCCGTCCGTCACCACCACGCGCGGCTGGGACGACGCGACGCAGTCCACGAAGGAACAGCGCGTGAAGGAGGACGCCGGCGACTACCGCTTCTTCCCCGAGCCGGACATCCCGCTCCTCGAGCTCGCGGCCATCGCCGCGGAAGAACGCGGCCGGCTCCCGGAACTCCCGGCGGCACGCCGCGCGCGGTTCTCCGACGAGTACGGCCTGCGTCCGGAGGATGCGCGGCAGATCTGCGACGACCCGGCGCTCGCGGACTTCGTGGAACACGTGTTCTCCGAACTGTCGGAGTGGATGGCGTCGAGCGGCGCGGAGGACGCGAAGGACAAACGCAAGCTCGCGAACCTCGTCTCGGGCTGGCTCACGTCCAAGCTCATGGGCCTCATGGCCGAGCGGGGCATCGACGTGCGAACGATGAAGATCAACGCGGAGAACTTCGCGGAATTCATCACGCTCATCGCGGAACGCAAGCTCAACTCGTCCTCGGGCATGACCGTGCTTGGCGAGATGCTCGACTCGGGCGCGGACCCGAGCCACGTGATGGAGGACAAGCGCCTCGGCGCCATCGAGGACGAAAGCGCGATCGCCGACGTGGTCGACCGCGTGATCGCCACGCACGCCGACATCGTGGAACGCTATCGCGGCGGAAAAAAAGAACTGCTCCAAGTGCTCATTGGGCAGGTCATGAAGGAAACCGAGGGCGCGGTGGACGCCAAGGTGGCGCGCAACATGCTCCTCGTCAAACTCGAAAGCGAGTAACCAAATCGAACGCGGCGGCCGGATCCGAAATCCAATGGATCCGGTCGTCCCGTTTGAACCAGGTCATCTGGCGCTTCGCGTACGCCCGGGTGGCCTTTTTGGTTTCCTCGATGGCGTCCGCGAGCGAGCTGTTCCCTTCCAGGAAGCGGCAGATCTGGCGGTAGCCGATGCTCGTCATCGACTCGGTAGCGCATCCGTATTTCGCGCGGAGATTGCGCACTTCCGTCACGAGCCCGTTCGCGACCATTTCCTCCACGCGGAAGTTGATGCGCTCGTTGAGCGTATCGCGGTCGACCGAAAGGCCGATCTCAACGAGGTCGTACGGCGACTCGCCGCGCTCAAGCTGCGCGGAAAGCGGCTTGCCGGTCGAGAGCGTGACCTCGAGCGCGCGGACCACGCGGCGCTTGTTGTCGCGGTCGATAATCTCCGCGCCGTCCGGGTCGAGGCGCTTGTACTCGGCGAACAGGTCGTCGAGATGCCGCGCGTCGAGCTTCTCGCGCAGTTCCCGGTTCGGCGGCGTCTCAGTCAAATTCAAATTGTCGACGACCGCCCGCACCCACAGCCCGGTGCCGCCGACGAGGATCGGCAGCTTCCCGCGCTTGGCGATGTCCGCGATCTTCTCGTCCGCGTACTTCTTAAAATCCGCGACCGAATACTCCGCGTCCGGTTCGACGAGATCGATGCCCCAATGCGGTACGCCGTCTACCACAAACGTCTTGCGCGTCCCAAACAGCTGCGTGATGCTTCCCCGCTCGATCGTCGCCTCGACCCATTCCCCGGGCGTCTTCGCGGTCCCGATGTCCATCCCCTTGTAAATTTGTCGCGAGTCAACCGAAATCACCTCGCCGATGAATTTCTTGGCGAGTTCGATCCCGAGCCGCGTCTTTCCGGACGCGGTCGGGCCGACGATGACGAGAAGTTTCTGCACGGACTACTTCGATAATAATTCTTCGCCGGCGGGTTCCTCCCTACGAATGGACACCAGCGGTGGTTTTCGTACGTCCGGACGGACCACGCCCGAAATCCGAACCCATTTCCCGTCCACAAGCTCCATCGGGCCGGTCCTGACGTATTCCGCGGCCCGCGCCGCGTCGACGCGCGCCCGCGCATCCTCCCGTATCGGATTCGCGGCTTCATAGCCCGACAACAGACGCAGTCCCGCGTCCGCCCACTTTGCCCGCGACTTCCCTCCCGACGCGGCCATGCGTTCCAAGCTCTTCCGTGCCGCTGCGCGCTCCTCGTTCGTTCGCGGAATGTCCGACCTCCCAAACAGCCTCGGAACCTCGAGCGCCTGGCGAATCTGGCGAAACGCCATCGCCATTTGTTCTTCGGATACAGAAACGCGATCGCGCATCGCCTCCACGATCGAATCGATCGGCAGGACGTCGGCAAGGTCGCGGACGAGATCCTCCTGCGCGCGAATCTCCGTTGCGAGGCGGAAGATCGCGGCGTTTTGACGGGCAAGCTCGGTGCGCGGAAAAACGCTCGCCGCCCACCGCTTCCAAGCGGGCGCCGATTCGACGGCGCGGCGCGCGGCTTCGAGCTGCCGCCTCAATTCTTCGAGGCGGCCCTGCTCCGCCTCGTCTACGGACGGACGCGACGGCTTCGCTCGTTCGGCCGCGGCACGTCGCGCCGCGTCGAGCATCACTTCCATCTGCTGTTCGGCGTCAACGACGTCGGGTACGTCGGGCTCGCGCCGCACCCACTCCGCACGCCCAACGCGGGAGTCAACCACAAGCCGATGCCGCTCGGGCGATTTCCATTCTTCCGCGCGTTCCGATGACGTGCGTTCCGATGACGTGCGTTCTGTTCTCATAGGCCTCCATCGTATCAAACCGCGCGGCCGTCGAGAATCCACTTCTCCGCCTTCTCAATCTTCACGTTCACGATCTGCCCCACCAGTTCCTTCCCTCCCGTGAACCGCACCAACTTCATTTCGCGGGAATTGCCGAGGCACGTGCCCGGGAGCTTGGCGAGGTTCTCGATGATGTTGCCGGGCATGGCAAGCATCTCGTCGGTCGGCGCCGGGGCCTCATGGCGCTCGACGAGGACGGAGACCGTCTTGCCCACGAACGCCTGGTTCTTCTCGAACACGATGCGTTCCTGAATGTCCTGCAGGTGCTTCCAACGCCATTTCTTCTCGTCGCGCTCCGCGTCGTCCTTGAACGCGCGCGCCGCGGCCGTTCCCGAACGCACCGAGTAGCGCGCCGTGTACGAGATGTCGAACCGAACCTGCTCGTACAGCTCCGCGGTTTTCAAATACTGCTCGCGCGTCTCGCCCGCGAACCCGACGATGATGTCCGTGCCGATGGCGATGCTCGGGATCTTCTCGCGCAGCCGTCGCACCACGTCCAGGAACTGCGCGGCCGTGTAGCGGCGGTTCATGCGGCGCAGCACCTCGTCGTCGCCGGCCTGGACCGGGAGATGGATGTAATTGAGGTGCGCGGGGAGCGTCATCGCGTCGATGACCTCGTCGGTCACCTCGTCCTCGAAGCGGACCAGGCAGCACAGGCCGCAGCCGTCGCACAGGCTCTCCCACTCCCGAGTGGTCATCTGCTCGAGCGTCTTGCGCCGCCAGAAGGGTTCGCCGGCCATCGGGGCGGTTTAGGCCCCTCTGCGCGCGGACAGAAGCGCGAACTTCATCGCGCATCGTCCCTCAGGGGGTGGCCTCGCGCCGCCCCGACCGCTATCTGCAGCGCCCCATGAGCCGTGCCCCCATCCTGGCGCTGAAGGACGTCCGACTGGCCGACGGGCCGGTGATGCTGTTCGACGGCGTGGACC
>DAISXX010000018.1:0-11441 GCA_036825695.1 Patescibacteria group bacterium
ACCTTGAACTCCTCGAGAAAGTTTTTGAGGACGGGATGGTCGTGCGATTCCTCGAACCGCTTCACGCGCTCGTAGAATTGCTGGAGGTAACGGAACGACTCCTGCTTTTGGCGTTCCGGAAGATTATTGAGATACTCGACGAACCCGGCCTCGCGCGCGACCGTGACGAACAGCTCGGAGATTTTTTTCGACGCGATGAGCGAGCGGAAATGGTCGAGTTCCGCGTTTAGTTTCTGGATGGCGATCAAGTTGTCTTCGCCGAGCGACGTCAGAATCGCGGCAAACCGGCACGCGTCCGAGAGCGGCTTGCCCTTGCGATTGGCGTACTGCGACAGCTCGGCGACGGCGTCCGGCGTGATCTTGCGCATCGGGTGCGTCAGCACGCGGTAGAACGACGGGCTGTCGTACGGCGCGACGAGAACGCTCAGGTACGCGACGATATCGAGAATCGCCGGCTTCGCGTAGAGGCCGCGCAGTGCCATGAACTGGTACGGGATGCGGTGGCGATCCATCGCGGCGAGGAACGGGACGGCCGCGTCGTTCGAGCGCGTGAGAATCGCAAAGTCGTTCCAGCTCGATTCCGGATGCTTGTCCTTGAGTTCCTGGACCTTCGCGGCGACGGCCTCCGTCTCCTCGTCGAGCGTGGGCAAATGCAAATGTCCGACCACACCCTCGTCGTCGCGCGACGAGATAAGGCGCTTGTCGAGCTTTCCCTGCGCCTCGAGGCGGCGCGGGTTGTTGGCCTGGATGAACCGATGCGCATGGTCGAGAATCTGCTGGACCGAGCGGTAGTTATTGATGAGCACCACGCGCTTCGCGTCCGGATAATCGGTCTCGAATTGCAAAATGTTCGCAAGCGACGCGCCGCGGAACTTATAAATCGACTGGTCGTCGTCGCCGACCACGGTGAGATTATTGTTCGGGGCCGCGATCAGTTTTACGATCTCGTACTGCGCGCCGTTCGTGTCCTGGAACTCGTCGACGAGCACGTAGGTAAAACGCTTGCGCAGTTCGGCCAGGACGCGCGGTCGTTCCTTCAGGAGCTTCAGGACGTACAGCAAAAGATCGCCGAAATCCATCGCGTCGTTCTCGAGCAGGATCTGCTGGTACGTGTGAAACGCGTTTGCCAACTCATTCAACCGCGCTCCGTCACCGTCCTCGTCCTCGTCGTTAACGGCAGGTTCCCCGGATCCGGCTTTGTTCTCGACGAACGCGCGATACAGGTCGGGCGTGATCGCCGCGTCTTTCGCGCGAGAAAAATGCGTGAGCAGCCCGCGCAAATACTTCGTCGGATTTCCGAGCGGCCGATAATAGTCGAGCTCAAACTTGTCGAGTGAACGACGCGCCAAAAGCCAGCCGTCAAGCTCGCTCACGACGCGAAAGTCGCGCGACAATCCGATCTCCGCGGCATATTCGCGCAGCAGCTTCTCGCAAAACGCATGGAACGTCGAAATCTGCAGCTCGACGTATCCGTACGGCAACAGCTGGTCGACGCGCTCCTCCATCTCGCCCGCCGCCTTGTCCGTAAACGTGAGCGCGAGAATGTTCTGCGGCTTCGCGAGCCCCTGCTCGATGAGCCACGCGATGCGCCGCGTCACCACCGTGGTCTTCCCCGTCCCGGCCCCCGCGACGATCAAAAGCGGACCGGTTTTGTGGGTGACGGCGGCGGTCTGCTGCTCGTTGAGATTGGAGAGGAGGTCGTCCATAACGCCCGCATCTTACCATAAAAAAATCGGCCGTTGTCAGGCCGACAGGTCAGAGTTCGCGGTGGCGGGCAATGAGGACCGCGAATTCGTCATCGGTGAGCTTGGCGCGGGCCGTTCGCGCCAACGCCAGTTCGGCCTCACGGCGCTTGCGGGACTCCTCGAGTTCGGCTTCCCGTTGGCGCCGGCGGGCATCCTCGGCCTTGTGGTTCGTCCACCAACGGATTCCCTTGCTACCGAGTCGTTGGGCAGTTGCCTCTTCTCCGTCCTCCGTTTCCAGATGCGTGATGATCGCGCAGAGCGCACGAGTCACCGTATCGAGCTGGTACCTGGCAGCGAAGATCTCCATCGCGCGAACCGGATTGCGAATCCAGCTACGCACCTCCTCGTCATCCGGAGGGAACATGGTCTCCGGTTCACGGTTCTCCGCCTGCAGCGTCGCGATCAGCGCGGACAGGATCGTCTGCGCTTCGGCCGCCATAGACCGCATTTCCGACTCAACTTCCTCGTTCGTAGATCCTCTGCATCCCATCCGCTACTCCTCTCATCGGCCTTGAATCGCGCCGTGAGACGAGGACCATACTCGAGCGAGTCCATTTTGTCAACGCAAACGGCCCGTCCAGGTGGAGCGGGCCGTTTGCGTTCGGATGTTAGGATTCTGGAACGTGCGGAATCTTGCCATGGCGCTTCATCGCCACCTTGTAGCGCGCGAGTTCTCGATCGAGCGCCGCGGCCGCCTGGGCGAACGATTCGGCGTCGCCGTGTTGCTTCTCGAGCACCATCTGGCGCGCGCGTTCTTTGGCTTCCTCGATCTTCGCGAGTTCAAGTTCCTCCACGCGCTCGGCCGTGTCCGCGAGGACGACGACTTCGTTGCGGCCGCGCACCTCAAGGAATCCGGTCGACGCGGCGAGAAGGATCGTTTCCGATCCTTTCGTACAGTGCATTTCGCCGGCGCGGAGGTTCGTCACGAGCGGAACGTGTCCAGGCAGGATGGTTACTTCCCCGCTTTCGGTCATCGCCGTCACCGAATCAACCTCGTCTTCATAGACGACGCGTTCCGGCGTAACGATTTTCAAGTTGATCTTCATAGGATGAGACGAATGGGGGGGGCGGAGGAACGGGGCCCCAGACGCACGGAGCGAAGTGAGTACGGCGGGGTGTTCCGCAGCAGGGGCCCCATTCGTTACGCGGTGACCTGGTCGATGCCGCCCTTCATATAGAAGGACTGCTCCGGCTTGTCATCGTGCTTGCCCTCGAGGATTTCCTTGAAGCCGCGCACCGTGTCCGTGAGCTTCACGTACTGGCCCGGGGTGCCGGTGAACTGTTCCGCGACCGCGAACGGCTGCGAAAGGAACTTCTGGATCTTGCGGGCGCGGGCCACGGTGAGCTTGTCCGCCTCGGACAGCTCGTCCATGCCGAGAATGGCGATAATGTCCTGCAAGTCCTTGTAGCGCTGCAGGATCTGCTGCACGCCGCGCGCCACCTGGTAATGCTCCTCGCCCACGATGAGCGGGTCGAGAATCGTCGAGCTCGAGTCGAGCGGGTCGACCGCCGGGTAGATGCCGAGCTCCGTCAGGGCGCGCGAGAGCACCACGGTGGAGTCGAGGTGGCCGAACGTGGTGGCCGGGGCCGGGTCGGTGAGGTCGTCGGCCGGCACGTACACGGCCTGGATGGACGTGATGGAACCCTTCTTCGTGGACGTGATGCGTTCCTGAAGCGCGCCCATTTCGGTGGCGAGGTTCGGCTGGTAACCCACGGCGGACGGAATGCGTCCGAGCAACGAGGATACCTCGGAGCCGGCCTGCGTGAAGCGGAAAATGTTATCGATGAAGAGAAGCACGTCGCGGCTCTCGTCGTCGCGGAAGTACTCGGCGAGCGCGAGGCCGGTGAGGGCCACGCGCGCGCGGGCGCCCGGCGGCTCGTTCATCTGGCCGAACACGAGCGCGGTCTTCTCAAGCACGCCCGATTCCTTCATTTCCTTATAGAGGTCGTTGCCCTCGCGCGTGCGCTCGCCGACGCCGGCGAACACCGAGTAGCCGCCGTGCTCCGTGGCGATGTTGTGGATCAGCTCCTGGATGAGCACCGTCTTGCCCACGCCCGCGCCGCCGAAGAGGCCGGTCTTACCGCCCTTGAGGAACGGACAAATGAGGTCGATGACCTTAATGCCGGTCTCGAACACTTCGAACTTGGTGGACTGTTCGGCGAAGTCCGGTGCCGCGCGATGGATCGGGTCGCGGCGCTTCCCTTTGACCGCCGGCATGTTGTCGATCGGCTCGCCGACCACGCTGAACATGCGTCCGAGCGTTTCCGGTCCGACCGGCACCGAAATCGGGCGGCCGGTGTCCGAAACTTCCATGCCGCGAACGAGCCCGTCCGTGGAGGACATGGCGACGGCGCGAACCGTCTCGCCGCCGACGTGCTGGGCCACCTCGAGGGTGAGCAGCGTGCCGTCGGGCTTCTTGACGGTGAGCGCGTTCAAAATGGCCGGAAGCTCCTGGCCCTCGAAACGGACGTCCACCACCGGTCCGATAACTTGCGTGATGATTGCTTTCATACCTATGCGTTCTCAAGTGCGGCTTTGCCGCTTGAAATTTCGGCGATCTCCTGGGTAATGCCGGCCTGGCGCGCTTGGTTGAAGGTAAACGTCAGGGCGTCGATCATCTCGCCCGCGGATTCCGACGCGTTGCGCATGGCCATCATGCGGGCCGAATGTTCGGACGCCGCGCTTTCGAGCACGGCCTGGTAGACCATGGTCTCGATGAGGCGCGGAAGGATGCGGTCGAGCACGGCCATCGGGCTCGGCTCGAACAGATACTCGGTCTTCGACGCGGGCTCGAGCTTGGCGTCATGCGCCTCGCTCAGCTCGCCGATTTCCTTCGTGTCCGCCGGCGCGGCGAGCGGAAGGAGGTTGAGGATGACCGGCTTTTGCGTGAGCGCGCTGACGAAGTCGGTGTAGGCGACGACCACCTTCTGGTACGTTCCCTTCACGTACTCGTCGACCACCATGCGTCCGATGGGAAGCACGTCCTCGAATTTCGTCTTGTTGGTGACGTCCGCGAAGCTCGCGATCACCGGCTTCCCCGCGCGCTTGATCGCCTCCGCGCCGCGCTTGCCGATGGCCACCGTGTCCACCTGGACGCCCGGCCCGTAGCCCGCGATCTCGTTCATGGTCTTGCGGACCATGTTTGAGTTGAATCCGCCGGCCAGTCCGCGGTCGGACGTGATGAGCACCAGGAGCACGCGCTTCACCTCGTCATGGCGCGCGAGCAGCGGATGCATCGACGTGTCCGCCGCCGTGCCGATCTTGAGCACCGTATCCCAAGCGAGCCGCGCGTAGGGACGCGTGCCGAGCACGGAATTCACCGCCTTGCGCATTTTCGATCCGGACACCAGCTCCATCGCCTTCGTGATCTTGCGGGTATTCTTGACCGACTTGATGCGCCGCTTAATTGCCCTGGTTTGAAGGGCCATAGGTTACATCTGGAACGCTTCGATCTTCTCCTTCAGCGCGGCAATGACCTCGTCGGTCAGGACGCGTTCGGCACGGAGGAGCTCAAGTGCCTTGGCTCCGGACGAGCGCATGTACGCGAGGAACTTCTCTTCCCAGGCGCGCACGTCGGACACCTCCACCTTGTCGAGATAGCCGTTGGTGACGGCATACAGCGTCGCGACCTGCTCCTCGAACGGAAGCGGCTGGTACTGCGGCTGCTTCAAGATCTCCGTGAGACGGCGGCCGCGCTCAATCTGCGAGCGGGTGCGCTCGTCCATGTCGCTCGCGAACTGCGCGAACGCTTCCAACTCGCGGAACTGCGCGAGTTCGAGGCGGAGCTTGCCGGCCACCTTCTTCATGGCCTTGGTCTGAGCATCGCCGCCGACGCGCGAGACGGACAAGCCGACGTTCAAGGCCGGGCGGATGCCGCGGTAGAACAGGTCGGTTTCAAGATAAATCTGACCGTCGGTGATGGAAATCACGTTGGTCGGGATATACGCGGACACGTCGCCGGCCTGCGTCTCGATAATCGGGAGCGCGGTGAGCGAGCCGCCGCCGTTTTCCTCGTTCACGCGCGCGGCGCGCTCAAGGAGGCGGGAGTGCGCGTAGAAAATGTCGCCCGGGTACGCCTCGCGGCCCGGCGGGCGGCGCAGGAGGAGCGAGATTTCGCGGTAGGCCCAGGCGTGCTTCGAGAGATCGTCATACACGACGAGCGCGTCCTCGCCCTTGGCCATGAAGTACTCGCCGATGGTGCAACCGGCGTACGGCGCGATGAACTGCAGGGACGCCGGGTCCGAGGCGCCCGCGAGCACGATGGTGGTGTATTCCATGGCGCCGGCTTCCTCGAGCTTCGCCACGATCTTCGCGATCTTCGATTCCTTCTGGCCGATCGCGACGTAAATGCACTTCACGTTCTGGCCCTTCTGGTTGATGATCGTGTCGATGGCGATGGCCGTCTTACCCGTCTGGCGGTCGCCGATGATGAGCTCGCGCTGGCCGCGGCCCACTGGGATGAGGGCGTCGATGGCCTTGATGCCGGTCTGGAGCGGAACGCCGACGGACTTACGGGCCATGACGCCCGGAGCGAGCTTCTCAATCGGGAAAAATTCCTTGGCGGCGAGCTTGCCCTTGCCGTCGATCGGGTTGCCGAGCGGGTCGACCACGCGGCCGACGATGGCGTCGGACACAGGAATGGAAAGAATGCGGCCCGTGGTCTTCACCACGTCGCCCTCCTTGATTTTTCCCGCCTCGCCGAGAATGATGGCGCCGACCGTCTCCTCCTCGAGGTTGAGCGCCACGCCGTACACGTCGTTCGGGAACAAAAGCATTTCCGACGCCTGGACGTCGGAGAGCCCGGACACGCGCGCCACGCCGTCGGCGACCGTGATGACCGTGCCGACCTTCTCCTCCTTGGTGTCGGACTTGAACGCGGCGAGCTGGCCCTTGAGGGCCTCGATGATGTCGTTTTTGGTTGCCATATTATTCCGTAAGGGTTCGATTCAATCGTTCAAGCGTGCCGGCGATGGTCCCGTCGAGCACGCGGTCGTCGATGCGGAGACGCACGCCGCCGATGAGATCTTTGTTGACGATCTCGGTGAGCGGACCGCCCGCCGCGTCCTGGATGGCCTTGCGCATGGCCGGCTTCAGCGGATGGGACGTTTCCGCGACCACCGTGACGGTGAGCCGGCGGATCACGTCGCGCACGCGACCCAGTTCCCCGCGCTTGGCGAGCAGCTCCACGAATCCGCGCGCGGCCTCCTCGAGCGGCTTGCCCGAGAGCTTCTCGCACGTGCTCGTGAGCGCGTTCGTCAGTTGTTTATTGGAAACTTTCACACTAGGTCATTTTGCGGATCACTTCTTCCGCGAGCGAGTGCGCCTTTTTCTCGTCGACCCCTTCCGCGAGAATGCGGCGAGCCGCGGCGACCGCGATGTCCGCGAGCTCCTTGCGGGCTTCGCGCATCATGGTTTCCTGTTCGGCCTTCAGCTGCGCCTTGCCGTGCACGACGACGCGCTCCACTTCGCGCTTTGCCTTCTCGACGGTGTCGGCCTTCATGGCCTCGGCGTCGTTGAGCGCCATCTCCATCATCTTCGCCGACTCGGCGCGCGCTTCCGCGATGACGGCCTTGCGCTCGTCCTCAAGCGCGGCCACGCGCTTCTCGACGTGTTCCGCGTTCTTCATGCTCTTCTCAATGCGCTCCGAACGCATGTCGAGCATCTTCACGAGCGGCTTGTACGCGAACTTCCACAACACCAAAAGCACGATCAGAAAGTTGACCAGCTGGGCGATGAAGATATTCCCGTTGATGCCGAGCGTGGCGAGACCGCCGGTCGTCTCGACGACCTCGGTCGTCTCAATGGTTTCGGCGGTTGTATTGATTGGTTCGACGGACATAGGGTTCTAGAAAGGGTCAAGTTCCAAGGAACAAGTTCCAATGTGGAGCTTGTTCCCTGCGACTTGGAACTTTCGCGCTTACAGCGTGAAGGAAACGACGAGGGAGTAAATGGCGATGGCTTCCGCGAACGCCATGCCGAGCAGCATCGGAACGAACAGCTTGCCGGAAGCTTCCGGGTTGCGGCCGATCGCTTCCATGGCCTTCGAGCCGATAAGGGCGATACCGAACGCCGGAGCAAAGCCGCCGACCGACATGGTGATGCCCTTCGTGAGCGTCACGATCATTTCTGCGTCCATAGTGAGACGAGTTAAGAATGATTGATTAGGTAAAACGAGTCAGGATCCGCGAAGCGTCGGGTCCTCGCCCGTCCCGCCTAATGGTGGGACTCGGCCTCTGCGTGCTCTTCCCCGTGCGCCTCGGTTGCGACGGTGAGATACGCGAGGGTGAGCAGCGAGAACACGGTGGCCTGGATCACGCCGACGAGCACTTCGAGGAAGACGAACGGAAGCGGCAGCAGGTAGGCGAAAATGCCGAGCATGACGGTCATGAGCACCTCGCCCGCGAACACGTTGCCGAACAGACGCAGCGAGAGCGAGAGCACCTTGGCGATTTCGGACACGATTTCGATGAGACCGACGCCGAACTCGATGCAGGCGACGACGACGGCCATCGGGCCGTGCTTGAACGCGCGGAAGATGCCGCGGACGTTCACGAACTTCGACACGTGGTTGGTCACGCCGAGCGCGCGGATGCCGAACGCGTGGCTCGCGAGCACCGCGAACGCGGCGATGGCGAGGGTGAAGTTCAGGTCGGAGCCGGCCGGGCGCAGGAGCGGGATGAGCTCGCGAACGCCGTGCTTCACCTCCCAGAAGCCGATCGATCCGGTTCCCGGGATGAGCCCGAGCCAGTTGGAGAACAGGACGAACAGGAAGATGGTTCCGACGATCGGCAGGAACAGGCGCGCGCGCTTCGGGTCGCCGGTCACCTTCTGGACCTCGCCGAGCATGAACTCAACGACGGCCTCGGCGATATTCTGCACGCCGCTCGGGACCAACTTCTTTTTGCCGCTCACGAGGATGGCGACGAGAACGAAAAAAGCGACGGCAATCCAACCATTGACCATCGCGTTCGTGATCGGGAACGTTCCAATGTGAAAAATTTGTTCGGCGGCTGCCGGAGGAATGGTCACAAAGTCCTAGAGCTAATTTCGAGTATTGAGGTCTTCGTACAGATTCGCGTACCGCTTTGCCTTTCGCACGATGATGAGCGCCGTGAGGGCGAAGGAAAGCGCGAGGCACGCGATGATGAGCTTCGGCGACGTCCCGTAGCGGCCATCGAGCCATTTTCCAAGCAATGCCGCCAAAACGACCGGGACCGCGATGCTTCCGCTGAAGTCCGCGAAAATCCGCATCGCAAGACGCTGATAGGCTTGGTCGTTGGCCATAAATAGGCTATCCACAGCGTTTGTGAAGGCGCGGAAAGTATACGGGGAATGAGGGCGAAGGTCAAGAGAAATAAAAAAAGAGACCAATCGGCTCTCCGGCGGAGAGTCGAACGGTCAGTTGGCGAGGAACGCCAGGAAGCCGAGGAAGCCCCCACAGATCATCGTGCAGGCCGCGAACGACCCGACGGCGATTAACGCGTACTTCCCGACCGGCACCGGCTTGGCGTCGACCTTGGGCGCGTGCCCGTGGTTGCCGTGCCCGTCGCCCTTCATGTCGAGGGCAGCGAACGCGGCTGCGGTCATCGTGCGTCCGGCCGGCCGCTCGTGTTTGGCGTCCGACGCGTGGCCGGTCTCCTCGACGACGGCCACGGGCCGATCCTCGACCGCCGCGAACGCGGCATCGACCAAGGTGTCCACGTCCAACGTGGAAACCGGACGGGCCGGCGCCGCGGCGGGTGCCGTGTGCGCCACGCTGGCGGCAGCCGAGCCGGATCCTTCTCCGACGGAGCCACTCGACCGAATTGGTCGTGCAGTCACCGTCACTGCCGATGCAGATCCAAGCGGTACCGCTTCGACGTCGAGCGGCTCGCGAGCGACTTTCGGCGACACCACAGCGGCTGCCGGCTTCGCGACCGACGCAACAAGCGGCTCCTCACTGGGCTGAGCCACGGTGTTCCAGACGACCCCAAGGTACATCTGCAAGAGCCGGGCCTCCGGACCGTCGACGTCCGTCTTCTTCTGGTCCTTCAATCGGCCGCGGATGTGCCCGATCACGGGAGGGACTTTGCGAAGATCCTCGTCGTCGGCCATGCCGAGGATCTCGAAGATCCGATCCGCGCCCTTCTCTTCCATCACCTCGACGAGCGCGGTGTAGAGTTCGACGCCTTCGACATCCCCGATCCCCTTGCCCTTGAAGGGTTCGAAGTCCGCCATGGGGGCCGAGGGGTTGGTTCCGTGTGCCATCAGCGCGATGGCGGAAAAACGATTTGTGGCCATGTCCTCTCCGGGAAGTTTCCGCAAGGCTGGATGCCAAAACGGAGGGATGACAATATCAAAAAATGGCCATTTTGTCAAGAACGGTTGATGTCACTTTTGTTCTTGATCGGCCGAAATCTGGTCGAATATCCCACCTGTGTCCGTCAATCTTGACATTTTTGCAAAAAGCTGGTATCTTTCCCCCCTCACTGTTGGCATCCCGCTGGCAGGAGATCTCGCCTGCGCGGCAGGCACCACAGCATCTTTCAGGAGGCAAAAGTGTTGAACGACCAATCCAAGTCCGGCGGCCGCAACCGCAACCGCCGTCGTCGCAACGAGAACGACGCGGAGATCATCTCCCAGTGCGAGTCCCAGGTGGCCGAGTTCAAGCGGCTCGGCCGCAACGTGCACTCCCACCGCGGCCCCGCGCACGAGCCGGGTCTCACCATCGAGGAGATCGAGTTCGAGGGGACCCAGTGGAAGCAGAGCTTCTTCATCCCGCCGGAGCTCGCCGCGCCCTTCGCGGACCTGAAGCCGGACTCGGCCGGGTTCGTGGACATCACCCTGTCCGCGAGCGAGGCGGTGCTCGACGACGAGTTCCGCTCCATCGTGAAGCCCGCGACGCGGCGCTTCGCCCCTCCGATCGGCGTTCCGGTCGTGGTGGTGGTGAGCTGGCGGTACTTCCAGACCCAGCGTGGTCGGATGCGGAAGGGTCTCGCCCTGCCGTACGATCCCGCGTCGATGCGTGCCGAGTACTTCGAGCCGATCCCGCCCCCGAACGACCCCACCGAGGCCAACGTTCGGTTCTTCCCGGATGCCGACGAGAAGGGCGTCATCACCGCTCGCGCCGTCATGGCCGGCGGATACGTCCTCCGACTGCGTCCGCAGTTCCTCCACCTGCTCGAGGGCAAGTGGGGCGAGAAGATCCGCGTGCGGCTCGCGACCGAGGATGCCGTCTCCGGCGTGATCGAGTGCACCCCGAAGACCGTCATCGGGACCGCCATGAGCGACGCGGTCGAGCAGACCGAGGTGGAGGTGGGCGAGGACGAGATCCTCTTCCAGGACAAGGTCCTCAACGTGTGGTCGCTGCTCGCGCCCTACAGCGTGCACGACGGCCTGTCCGTGCGTGCACTCAACAGGCGCCGTCGGCGCATGGAGGGCGAGTACCACCCCGACACCGACAAGGTGCGGAAGGACTACACCTCGAAGGGGCACAAGGTCCCCCCGTTCGTCGAGACCAAGCGCACGAACGACCTCGCGCGGTTCCGCGCGGCGTTCGAGAAGGCGATCGCCATCGCCAAGGCAGCCCATGGCGAAGCCGGCGGCATCGACGACGGCGCCGAGCCCGCGGCGAACGGCGAGTCTTCCGCGGGCGGAAGCGAGAGCGGCCGTACGGAACCGACCGGAAGCACGGGCGAGCCCGGTGGCAGCACCGG
>DAISXX010000019.1:0-11353 GCA_036825695.1 Patescibacteria group bacterium
CTGATGGATCGATACGGCACCGATCCGCTGTCGCTGGCGCGCGTGCGCGTGCTGGCTCGACGGGCACAGGCACCGCGGGTCGCGGTGCGCGCGCTGGCGATCCACGTGGACGCGCTGCAGCAGGCGCAGCACTCGGACGCCCCTCGCGAGCGTCGCCGCCTCGATCGACTGCCACTGGCGCTCGGCCGGCAAGGTAAGCGGCTCGGTAAGCATGAACGCGCCCAAAAAGATCGCGGGCCACGAGGCGAGGGTTTCCCACGCGATTCCAAGGACGTCGACCGTTCCCTGCCCGTACGCGAACCCAATCCGCGCCGCCATCACGACGAGCACGTACAGCGCGAACAGTCGTTCGCGACGCGTCTTTCGAACCACGAGATACGCCGCAACGAGCAGAAACGGCAGCAAGACAGGCGTCGCGACCCACCAGGCGGCGGAATAGCCGAGCAGCCCGGCCACGAGCGCGCCGATGGCCGCGGGATTCAGCAGGTGGCGGTTCTGTCGCGTGATGAGAAACTTCGATCCCATCGCGGCGATGCCCGCGAACGCGAGGAATCCAAGGTCCGGCAGCCGAGACGCCGGAAACATGATCAGGAACAGGATGAGCGCGGTGATGAGCCACGACTCGCGGTTTTCCGACGCGCCGACGATCCGCGCGAACAAGCGATTCGACGCGAAACACGACGCCGCGAGGATCAGGAGCGACGCGGCCAACCACGACGGCGACGCCGGGAGTTGCCCGAACGCGGACAGGACGACCGCGACAACCGACAGTCCGCCGAGCGCATGGACGAGCACGCGGTACATGGCGGTGTCGTTGAGATATTTATCGACGAACGGGATCATACGGAAAAGAGTTCGACCGGCGCGTTCGGCGATCGAGCCGCGCGTTGGTCGGAATAGAGAATGACGTATTCGAACGGGTCGAGTCTGCAAAGCGTTTCGGGCGGAACGAGATAGAGGCACGTCGCGAGCGCGTCGGCCAGCGCCGCGGTCGAGGCGAAGGCCCACGTCGCGACGATGTCGCTCGGCGATTCGAGCGTGCGCGGGTCGATGGTGTGGTGGAACCGATCCCACGCGCGACGATTCCCCGCCGAACCGCAGACGCTCCCGTCACGGATCGTCGCGATGCCAATTGCCTCGTCGGGCGCTCTCGGATTCTCGAGCCCAATGCGCAACGGCGACGGTCCTGCGCATAGGATATCACCGCCCGCGTCCACGCAGAAGGACGAAACGCCCTCGTTACGCAACAACCCGCCGACGAGATCGACGAGATACCCCTTCCCGGCAGCCCCGAAATCGAGCAGCGACGGACGTTTCACGACCAACGACTCGTGACCGACCTCAATCGCGTCGTCCCATGCCAACGGGCTCGAGATGCGTTCCTTCGGCTTGAGCGAATACCTCGCGTCGTATCCCGCGTCGACGAGCGTTTGCCCGATCAACGGCGTGACGGCCCCGCCGGTCGCGTCATACAGCGCGCGGTAGAGCGCGAACAGCGGCGCGGCGTCTTCCGGCAACGGATACGTTCCGGACGCGCGCGACCAACGCGTCACGTCGGAATCGTCTCGAAACCGTGAAAACGATCGGTCGAACCGCTCGATCCTCGCAAGGATCGTATCCAAAAGAGCCGTCCGCCCGGTCGGCGACAGCTCTTGGTCGATGGAAATCTTCCAACGTGTGCCGATCGCCTCGAAGACGAACTCGCACGCGGACATATTAGACCTTGGCCTCCGCGCGGATATCGACAAGCGCGTCGTTGAAGCCCTTCGGGGTGAGCGACGAGCCGGAAACGTTGGACAGCTTAAGATCCGACAACTTCTTTCCGACCACCAACGGCTTGTAATTGTCGATGAAAAACAACTGCCACTGTTTGGACGCCGGATTCGTGGAAGTCGCGTCGACCGTCGCGTCCGTGATCACGTCGTTCGCCACGGTCAACGTCACGTCGATGGACTCCGCCCCGCTCGGCGCATTGTAATTGCCGATCGCCGAATAAATTCCATCCTTATAGGTCGTTGCGACGACCGTCGTCGGAGCGGGCGTGGTGGTAGGCGTTGGCGTGGTGGCAGGCGTTGGCGTGGTGGCAGGCGTCGCGGCCGGGGTCGGCGTCGGTGACGGAGAAGCGGCCGGGGTCGTCGTGCCGACGATGCTTCCGGACACGGGCGGGAGCTCATCGACGTCCGAATCCTCCGCCTTTTTTCCAAACAAAAATGCGAGCCCGCCCGCGGCAATAACAAGGACAAGAACAATGACCTTCGAAACCCACGAACGAGACGCGACCTGTGTATTTTGGTCCATAGTAAATGTTAATCGCCGGTATTGTACAACCGTTGCGCGCGACGGGCAAGACGAATGAAAAAACGCCCGGAGCGTTCCGGGCGCTAGAGGTCGCGAGACGCCGCGAGTGGATGGCGTGGCTTGCCAAACGGACCGCCAAACGGAACGTACGGCCTCCCGCTCAGATAGTCCGCGATCCCTTTGGCTTCGCCCTCGACCACCCAGTGCGGCGGCCGCGGACCGATGTCCGTCGAACGGTCGTGCACGTGCAACGCACGACCGGGAACGATCTTCCTCGCTTCGCCGACCAGCATGTGCGCGGCGCGATGGTAGTGCCAATCGTCTGTCACGACGAGAATACCGGTGACGTTCGCGAGATCAGCGCGATCACGCAGCGTGCGCAGCCCGGCCTGGGCATCGGTGAGCGTGCGCTCGCCCGGGTCGAACGCGCCGATCACGTTGTGAATGCCGTTTTGACGCGCGTATTCGGCGAAGTGCTCCACGGCCCGGCCGTTAAACGCGTCTCCGACGATGAGGAGCGGCGAGCAGGTCTCGCGCGCGACGGACGCCGCATGGGCGACGCGATGATACATCGGCGACCACGCGTCGGTGTGATGCGGACCGCAGAACATGAGGGTGACGAGCTGGTTCATGGGGAACTCCGGAATGAACGTGAGGGATAGGGGCGAACGTCGTCCCCACGGCCTCACGTCCCTTCACGGGAGCACCTTCCACAGCGCGTCGAAGATCATGGCCTGCGTCGCGGAAACGGACGCGTCCTCGATGATGACGCCAAACAGCTGTTTCTTGCCGTCCATGGAAATGTACGCGGTCTTGCCCGGATAAACGGCGATGTACGTCGGCGCGCTCTCTCCCATCGAAAGCCACTTGCGCTCGGACAACTGGTCGGCCGAGCCGCCTTTTCCGATCGCGATCGCCCGGCAGAAGATGCCGCGGCGAATGCGTTCCTTCGTCTGCCCGGGCCACGCGACGGACTTCCGGTCGCGGATCGAGGACGTCGAGTATACGCGGTACAATTTCGTCTCGGCACGCCCGGTGACGTTGAGCACGTCCTCGAGAATGTCGCGCACGCCGGCGTCGCCCTCGTAGTAGCGGACGGCCGGACGATGTCCCGACGCTCCCGCGAGCTGCTCGAGCCCGGGAATGATCTCGTCGAGGCTGAACGCCGCCTCGCGCAGCGCCACTTCGCGCCGCGTCGCGAGTCCGCGCAGCTTGTGCGGATCTTCCGCGACGAAGTACCGGTGCGTCTTCGCGTCGACGTACGACACGAGTCCGACGGCGAGCAGCCGCTTGAGCGCGTCATACGCCGTCCCGCGGTTCAGGTTCGCCTCCTCCGCGATTCGTCGCAGCGGGGCGCTCCCAAGCGCGAGCAAGGCCTGATACACGCTCATGTCCTTCTGCGTGAGGCCCAGGAGTTCCAGGGTCTCAGGTGACAAGATATCCTTCTTTTTCATAGCAGACAAAGATTAGGCGTCAGGATTGTTGATAACTTAAAAAATACGCTCTATACAGCGTATTCGTCAAGTTGCCTTTTGTCATTTTCTTGCCGACAGTTTTTTCCTCCAGAGCAACCACGCCCCGAAGATCATCGCGACCGACAGATACTGTGCCGGCGTCAGGCCGAGGTAGCGGGCGTCGACGATGCGGAGGAAGTCCGTGATGAAGCGAAAAATTCCGTAAGTCGCAAGGAAGACCACCGAGTACGTCGCGGGGCGGACGTTCTTGCGCGACATCGCATAGAAGACGATCGCAAGCGCGAAACCGTAGATCGACTCGTACAGTCCCAGGTCGTGGCGGACGGAGCCATCCGGATATTTCACGCCGAGGACGAAGTGCGTGAGCGTGCCGGGATGGTCGTGGATGAGAAAGCATCCGATGCGGCCGATGCCGATGCCGAGCGGGAGGCCGGACATCATCGCGTCGATGTAGGCGAGCACCGGGAACTTTTTGATCTTAAAATATCCGATCCCCACGATCGTCGCCCCGACGAGCCCGCCAAACATGCTCATGCCGCCCTTCCACACCGCGATGATCTGCGCAGGATCGGCAAGGTACGTCGCAGGATCGTAGAACGCGACATGAAACAATCGCGCCACCACCATCGCCCCGACCGTCACCCACGCGGCCGCGTCCCACACGACGTTTCCGTCGAGTCCGCGCTTCCTTGCCTCACGCGCGCCAACCCACGCCCCGGCAAGGATGCCGAGCGCGACCATCAGGCCCCAGACTTGGATGGTGAGGGGGCCAAGAGAAAGAGATTTGAGCGCGATGAAAGGGATCATATTCCTTTGGCGACCGCCTTTATCTCCGCTCGAAGCTGATCGGCCAGATGTATCATTTCTTCAGGGGACGGCAACTCTTGGAGAAATTTTAAGCCCGCACCACGAATGTACGTAAGGCTGTCAATGGCGTCAGACAGATCTTCAAGATCACCTGAACCCGAATACGCATCCGGATGGTCTTTCAAAAAATTTTTGACAAGCAGAACCTGCGTCCAATTCACGTCATTTTTTTCAAACGACTGACTCGTCAATTTTTGAAGCCATGCGAGTACGAGACGAACTTTTTTTATCAAATTCGTTTGCTGTTTTTGTTCGATCGCGTTCGACGCATCCTCGGATTGTAAATGCTCCAAATACGCCTTCACTCCATCCCTTAATCTCACGCAACCAGCAAGCTTGTCGCCAATAAATCGATCCACGGCCTTTTTCGTAGCCGTCTCAATCAGCGCACGGTTGTTATCCGTCGGAGCAAAGGTAAACGCCCCATCGTCCGTCGGCCATTCGTAAACCCCAGTCCAAGGCTCCCGAATCCAAGGAAGTTCCGTCCCAGCAAATTCGCTCTTACCGCTTCGCGGCCCCTGTTCTCCGTATTTGGAAAAATACAATCCGAATGGTTTTGACCCTGGAAATGCCTTCAATAATTGGTCGGCGGCGTATACAACCGACATGCCCGAGGCAAAATTCTCATCGAATATAACAACTGATTTCCCGGCGTGAATGCAGTCGCGGAACGCCGCACGTACCGATTGGACCCGCCCGTCAAATGCTGAATCCGCATCGTTGCGACCGACGATAGAGGCATGGCCCGATGCAAATAGAGGTTTCGGTAGCCCAGGAACAAACTCGTTTCCGGAAACAAACCGTGGTGAGTACGAGTACTTTTCGCGTTTTTGAAACAATTTTGCAAGCTGCGGCGACCGTGTCTCTTCTGCCAACAAAAAATCGAACAGCTTTTCACGGTACGCTAAATTATCTGCGGTAGGATGAACCCCGGGATACCCAATGTTTAAAAATCGGATGTTTGGTTTTTGGACGCCCTTCGGCCACATGCCAGACAGAAGCCAAGCGAGCGGCCTAGCGCTCTTATCCAGAAAGACGATCGTCTCCGGTTGTATCCTTTGAATTTCTGTAATACACCGCCTCATCCGATCACGCAGCCACTGACGGTATTCTGGATTCTTCAAGACGGTCCACTCGATGTCATTTTCTGTTTCCCCAACACGTTCCGAAAATTGTTCAGGTTGCCTTGGCCATTCCGTCATATGGGCATCCGCAAATGCCAATCCGTCACGTTCTGATAGAACGCCCCAACCCGAAACACTACGTCTTCGCCGAACGGTCTGCCGAGCAGCTGCAGCCCGACCGGGAGCCCGTTTACGAATCCGCACGGCACCGACATGCCCGGAATCGTCGCGAGGTTCGCGGAGACCGTGTACACGTCCGACAGATACATCGCGAGGGGATCATTAAACTTCTCGCCGATGGGCCAGGCGAGCGTGGGAGACGTCGGGCCGGCGATCACGTCGACGCCCTTGAACGCCTCGTCGAAATCGCGTTTGATGAGCGTGCGGACCTTCAACGCTTTCTTGTAAAACGCGTCGGAGTAGCCCGCGGACAGCGCGTACGTGCCGAGCATGATGCGGCGTTGCACTTCGGCGCCAAACCCTTCCCCGCGACTGCGCTCGTACGTTTCGAGCAGCGACGCGCCTTCCGACGAGTAGCCGTACCGGATGCCGTCGAAGCGCGCGAGATTCGAGGACGCCTCGCTCGGCTGGATGATGTAGTAGGCGGCCATGGCGTACTCGGTGTGCGGCAGCGAAATTTCGACGAGCTCCGCGCCGTTCGACTCGAGCGTGGCGAGCGCGTCCATTACGGACTTCTTTACGTCCGCATCCATGCCGTCGATGAAATACTCCTTCGGCACGCCGATCCGAAGTCCCTTCACGTCCTGCGGCAATAGCTCCGGAATGCTCACCGACTCGCCCGGGACCGTGCTCGCGTCGAGCGGGTCCTCGCCCTGAATCACCTGAAGCGCGAGCGCGGCGTCCTCGACGGTGCGCGCGAACGGGCCGATCTGGTCGAGGCTCGAGGCAAGCGCCATGAGGCCGTGGCGCGACACGCGGCCGTACGTCGGCTTGAGGCCTACCACGCCGCACAGCGACGCCGGCTGGCGGATGGAGCCGCCCGTGTCCGAACCGAACGCGAGCGGCGCGAAGCCGGCCGCGACCGCGACCGCCGAGCCGCCCGAGGATCCGCCCGGCACGCGCGACGCGTCCCACGGGTTGCGCGAAACGCCGTAGTGCGAGTTCTCGGTCGACGATCCCATCGCGAACTCGTCCATATTCGCGCGGCCAACGATCACGGCCCCCGCGGCGCGCAGCTTCTTCGTCACGGTGGAATCGTACGCGGCGTCATGGTTTTCCAAAATGCGCGAGCCCGCGGAACAACGTTCGCCGGCCACCATCATGTTGTCCTTCATCACGACCGGCACGCCCGCGAGCGGACCGACGTCCTCGCCGGCCGCGATGCGCGCGTCAATGGCCCGCGCGTCATCGAGCGCGGACGAGAACACGCCGAGCAGCGCGTTGAGCGTGCCGTTTTGCGACTCGATGGCGTCGAGCGATTCGCGGACGACCTGCTCGGCCGTGCGCTTCCCTTCGCGGACGTCCCGCGCAATGTTTCGTGCGGTGTCCATAGCTATTCGGTTCGATCTTCAAAAACGGCAGGAACTTCCAAGAGGTCGCCCTCATGGTGCGGAAACGCGGCGATGATACGGGCGCGAACCTCCGGCTCGCACGGAACGGCCACGTCCTCGCGGAACACGTTCGAAAGCCCGGCGCCATGCGCGAGCTCCGCGACGCCGTCCGTGTTCAGCTCGTTGAGCTTGGTCACGTACTCCAAAATCGACCCGAGCTGCTCGGCGTAGCGTGCCTGATCCTCCGGCTCGACGCGAAGCCGGGCGAGGCGGGCGATATGAGAAATGTCCTCGTTTGAGATAGGCATATTACGTGCGAATCATAGCCAGAAACTCCGTTTCGGACAAGACGGGAACGCCAAGCTTCTTCGCCTTGTCGAACTTGGAACCCGGCTCGCTGCCGACGACCACGTAGCTCGTCTTCTTGCTCACCGATTCCGCCGGATCGCCGCCGAGCGCGCGAATCGCCTCCTTCGCCTTGTCGCGCGACATCGTCTCCATCGTCCCGGTGAGCACGAATGTCTTGCCGACGAGCGGACCGGCCGTGGCACGCCGCGGCTGGTGCGCGATACGGACGCCATGGCGCAGATACGCGTCGACGAGCTCGCGGTTGTGCCGCTCGCGGAAAAACTCCGCGATGCTCTCCGCCACCACCGTACCGATGTTCTCGACGAGCGTCAGCTCCTCGACGCTCGCGCCCATGATCCGATCGATGGAGCCGAACGACTCGGCCAAATCGCGCGCGGTTTCCTCGCCGACGTTGCGGATGCCGAGTCCCATGAGAAACCGCGACAGCGGGATGGTCTTTTTCGCCTGGATCTCGTCGACCAACTTGTTCGCGGAGACGTCGCCGAATCCTTCGAGCCCCTTCACGTCGTCGACGGTCACGAGAAACAGGTCGGGCGGCAGTTGCACGATCCCGGCCTCCATGAGCGACACGATCGTCGACGGCCCGATCCCGTCGATCTCGAACGCGCGCGCCGCATGCAGCACGGCCTCCTGGTTCTGTGCGGAGCACTTCTTGTTCGTGCAGTAGATCGCGACTTCCCCGTCGCGTTTCTCGACCGCGGATCCGCACACCGGACACTCGGTCGGTGCCTTCGCCGCTTTCGCGCCATGCGGGCGCAGCTTCGTGAGCACCTCCTTGACCTTCGGAATGATGTCACCGGCCTTGTACAAAATCACGGTGTCCCCGACGCGCACGTCGAGCCGTTCGATCTCCTCGACGTTATGGAGCGACGCGTGCTGCACGGTGGTACCGCCGACGAACATCGGTTCGACGACGGCGACGGGCGTCAGCGCGCCCGTGCGGCCGACGAACCACTGGATGTCCTTCACGACGGTGGTCACTTCCTCAGCGGGAAATTTCCACGCGACCAGCCCGCGCGGCGTTTTTCCGACGACGCCGAGACGGTCGTATGTCGCGTTATCATTCACACGTACCACCATGCCGTCGATCCAGAACCCAAGCTTCTCGCGCTTCTTTTGAATCGCGTGCCAGTGCTTCTCGACATCCTCGAAGCTCTTCGCATCGATCGAGTCGGGCGTCGCACGGAACCCGAGTTCCTTTAAAATCTCCCATTCCTCCGAATGGCTCTTCTGCCCCAGATCCGTCACCAAATCCCACGCGACGAACGACAAGTGCCGCGACGCGGTGATCGCCGGATCGAGCTGACGCACGGAGCCGGCGGCGGCGTTGCGCGGATTCGCGAAGGTCGGCTCGCCATTTATTTCCTGTTCCTGATTGAGCTTCTGAAAATCTTTCGTCTGAATATACACTTCGCCTCGAACCTCGATTTTCCCAGGGACGTTCGTCCCGTCTCGACGCACGCCACTAAAGTGGCTTTGAATCCGCAGCGGAATCGACTCGATCGTCCGCGCGTTCACCGTCACGTCCTCGCCGATCTTGCCGTCGCCGCGCGTCGCAGCCGAGTCGAGAAGGCCATTTTCATAAACCAAAGAAACCGCAAGCCCATCAATCTTCGGCATGAGCCAGAGCCCAACGCTCTCCCCTGCAAGCTTCTTGACTCGATCGAACCACTCGCCGAACTCCTCCGGCGTGAACACGTCCTCCATCGATAACATCGGACGCGTATGCGTGACCTTTTGGAACTTGGCGAGCGCCTTGCCGCCGACGCGTTGGGTGGGCGAGTCGTCCGTGACGAGGTCGGGGTGCTCCTGCTCGAGCTTGAAGAGCTCGTGCTTGAGGCTGTCGAGCGCGGAATCCGAAATCGGCTGGCGGTCGAGGACGTGGTACTCGTACCGGTACTGATTGATGGATTCGCGCAGCGTTTCGATGCGTTTTTTCGCGTCAGCCTTGGTCATAACGGACCGATTGTACCACATTGACACCCGGTGACGGAAACGATACTGTCCCCGTGAAACCAAGCCGATCCAGGCCGTTTCCGAGGCATTCCATGCGGACTCTGACTCTCGCGGACGACGTTCTTCCTCACACCTTCGACGGCATCGATCCGGCCACCAAGTTCGAGCGCGACGTGCTCGCCGGGCCCGTGCTCGCGTCCTTCAACGCCGTCACGCTCGGCCATGACGTGTTCCGGCTCTTCAGGTGGGCGTCCTTCCTCCACGGCGACGAAACGCGCCCGGCCGATCCCACGGTCGCCGACCGCCACCCGCCCTCCCAGATCTGGGGCCTGTCGATCGAGAAGATCGCGGCCTACCTCGCCCGCGTCCTCGGTCCCGAGTTCAAGACCACGACCATGTGCCTCAACTGGTCGACGGCGATGAACAAGACCCGTTCCGGAGCGAAGCGGGGCGAGACGACCGACGTCGCCGCGAACCTGCGCGGCACGGTGTCGGGAGCGGTACGGTCGTTCCGGGAATCGCCCGTGGCCCGCGCCGCCGCCTACGCCAACTTCCAGATGGCGCTCACGGTGCTCGCCCCCATCCTCGCGGGCGAAGTCACCCGCGCCGACCTCTCCGCCTAAGCGCGGACCTCACCGACGACGAACTCGTCGGATTTTTTATCGGCAAAAAGAAAAAACGCCCGAAGGTGGGCGAAGGAGGCTACGCGGAGGACTTCGAAGGCGTCCTATCCGCGGCCGTCGTGAGTCCGCGGTTGAACGCGATGAGAACAAAGACCAGTCGACCGAGGATCGCCGCCGTCACGCAGAGGAACAGGACGTCAACGATATGGACCACACGGACCTCCCGGATCGGCTCGCCGAACAGCGTCGAGACGGCGATCCCTGCTCCCAGCACGAAGCAAAGCGTCGCGACCAACACGTAGATCCCGTCGAACGTACGACGGGCGCGCCGCAGCGCCTCGCGCAAGACGGCAGCCTCGCCCTCGGCGGCGCGGCGTGCCTGATGCTCGTCCGTCCCCTCGAGTTCCGCGACGCGCCGCTTGAGCGCCTCTTCGCGACGCTCGGCATTGCCAAGCGCGACCGCCGTCCAGTTCGTTCCATCACCCGGGTCCAACATGATGCATGCTCCTGAAAGCAAAACGACCCTACCATTCGGGAGGGCCGCCGTCAATCGATTACATCCGTCCGAGATACCAGGCGACGATCTGCGTTCCGAACAGCATCGTGACCACGGTCGCGAACGAGAGGAACGTGCCGAACGGGATTTGTGTTTGCATTTTTGCCTTGCCGGCGGCGAGGAGGCAGAACGCGTAGAGCGCGCCGACGAGATAGGCGACGATGAGCGCCACCAGCGAGAGGGGCCAGCCGAGCATGAGGCCCATGACCGCGCCGAGCCGGATGTCGCCGCCACCGACCCAACGGCCTCGCGAGACCGCGTATTGCGCGGCGAAGAATCCTCCGCAGACGAGGGCTCCGAGCAACGCGTTGCCGACGCCCATGCCAAGCGCGACGTTCGCGGCAAGCGCGATGAGCGCGGCAGGAACGGTGAAGCGGTCAAGGATCTGCATGTACCGCGCGTCGTACACGAACAACACCACGAGGAATGCGACGAACGTGAGGTCGCGCGCGAGCATGGCCGTCAGGCCGTCGTGAACGTAAAACGCCGCGAACAACGCGCCCGTCGCGAACTCGACGAGCGGATATTGCGGCGAAATGGTCGCGGTGCACGCGCGGCAGCGTCCGCCGAGCAT
>DAISXX010000020.1:0-11247 GCA_036825695.1 Patescibacteria group bacterium
ACGTCCTCGCGACGTACGCGTCGCCCGAGACGCGCGGCGATTGGAAGGTCGCGCGCGTCACGTTCGACACGAGCAAGCTCGTGCTCGACGGGGGTTCCTGGAAGTTCGCGTTTTCCGCGCCCGGGATCAAGGAATCGGGCGCGATCGTCACCGTCGGTCAGATCAACCTGGCTTGGCATCGCAAGCCGTTCACGTTCAAGGACCTCTATGACTACGTGGCAGGAACGGATCGCTAAGACCGGATTTCTCACGAGCGCAGCATCGTACGCGCTGTTTTGGGTCGCGGACCTCGCGCGGCCCGGGTTCGTGGCTCGCTACGTCTCAGTGCACGTCTTTCTGCTTGCCGCGCTCGCGTTCGGCGTCTGGTGGGCCGCGTCCGTTCGCGAATATCGCGACTGGCCGTTCTTCCAGTATGCGGTCGCGCTGCCGTTTGGTATCCTGTGCGCAGTGATCGCGTGGAACGTCGGTGCGGGATTCGAGTCCTATCGCGTCCTTGCCGTCGCGGCCGCGCTCGTGATGCCGTTCGTCGTCGTGTCGCTCGTTCGATCCGCGTAACCGTTCCATTATGAAAGAGTCATGGCAGACGTTGTCCGAGGAGGAGATCGACAAGAACCGCTTTTGGTCGCACATGCGCCGCCAGTTTCGTCGTCCGGACGGGAAGGAGGGAACATACGACCTCGTCGAAAAGAACCACGCGGCGCTCGTCGTCGCGCGCGGGGATGACGGTCGGTTTTTGATGATCCGAGAGTACCGCTACCTGATCGACGACGTGGGGATCGCGGTGACTGCCGGAGGAATCGAGCCGGGCGAGGAACCGATCGACGGCGCGGTGCGCGAGTTCCGCGAGGAAACCGGCTGCGAGGCCGCGACGTGGGTGCCGATCGGCAAGTGCGCGGGCATGCCGTTCCTCACGAACGAGTGGCTGTACGTTTTTTTCGCGACCGACCTGAAACAGGTGGCGGAGCACGACGACGAGGTCGTCGAGACCCTTTGGATGTCGCGTGACGAGATCGACGACGCGATCAAACGGGGAGAAATCTGGGACAGCCACGTCATTTCCGCCTGGTGCATGGCCAAGTTGCATCTCGGCCTCTGATCGGGTAATCTGCCCGCACTATGAAGATTCTCGTCACGGGCGGATGCGGGTTTATCGGGTCGAATTTCATTCGATTCCAGCTGGCGAGCCGGCCCGACGTGCAGATCGTTAATCTTGACAAGCTCACCTACGCCGGCAACCCGGCGAATTTGGCTTCGGTGGAAAACGATCCTCGCTACCGGTTCGTGAAGGGCGACATCGCGGATGCGACGCTCGTCAACAAGATCGTGTCCGAGGGCGGGTTCGACGTCATCGTGAACTACGCGGCCGAGACGCACGTCGACCGAAGCATCATGGACCCGACCGCGTTTTTGACCACGGCCCTGTTCGGCGTCCACGCGCTGCTCGAGGCCGTCCGCGTCCATAACGTTCCGCGCTTCATCCAGATTTCCACCGACGAGGTGTTCGGCGCGGTGATGGAAGGGGAGAGCGCCGACGACGCCCGCTTCGAGCCGCGTTCGCCGTACTCTGCCGCGAAGGCCGCGAGCGACCATCTTGTCGCGTCGTATTGGCATACGTACCAGACGCCGGTGATCATCACGCATGCGTGCAACATGTACGGTCCGCACCATTATCCGGAAAAGTTGTTCCCGTTGTTCATCACCAACCTGATGGAAGAAAAAAAGGTTCCGGTGTACGGCGACGGGATGCAGGTGCGCGAGTGGATGCACATCGACGACCATGCCCGTGCCATCGACGCGCTCCTGACGCGAGGCACGCTCGGCGAATCATACAACGTCGGTACCGGCGACCGCGTACCGAACATTGAGGTGACGAAAAAAATTCTCGCGCTGTGCGGGAAGGACGAAGCGTCCATCGAGTACGTGAAGGACCGCGCGGGCCACGACCGTCGCTATGCCATCTCGAGCGAGAAGATTCGCGCCGAGCTCGGCTGGGCGCCGCAGATCTCGTTCGACGACGGCCTCGCGCAAACGGTCGCGTGGTTCAAGGCGAACGAGGCGTGGTGGAAGCCGATCAAGAATGGCGACTTTCAGAAATATTACGAGAAACAGTACGTGAGTCGTTAGGTCGAAAAGTCGGAGAGTGGAAAAGCCACTCAGACCGACTCGACACCCTTCGACTCTACGACTCTATCACTCTACGACTATGCGAATTTTGATCTTCGGCCACGGCTACGTCGGGAACCGCTGCGCGGACGCCTGGGGCGACGATGCCGTGCTTTCGGACGTGCGCGTGCAATCGAAGGAGGACGCGGCGGCGGAGATCGCCCGCGTGAAGCCGGACGCGGTGCTCAACGCCGCGGGCGTCACGGGTAAGCCGAACGTCGACTGGTGCGACGCGCACCAACTCGAGACGATCGTCGGCAACACGCTCGTGCCGATCGCGATGGCGGCCGCGTGCCAGGAGGCCGGCGTGTATTTCCTGCACATCGGCTCGGGCTGCATTTTCTACGGCGACGCGCCGCACCCGGACAAGATGTGGCGCGAGGACGACTTCGGGAATCCGTTGCCGACGTACTCGCGTTCGAAGTGGGCGGCCGACCTGGCCCTTTCGACGCTTCCGAACGTCGGCATCGCGCGCATCCGCATGCCGATCGACCGCGTTCCCGGATCGCGAAACTTGATCGACAAGCTTGCCGCGTATCCGAAGGTGATCGACGTCGAGAACAGCGTGACCGTCGTCGACGACCTGCTCGACGTGCTGCGTCAGCTGATGGAAAAGAACGCGCCGGGCATTTTCCACGTGACGAACCCGGGCGTGATGAAGCATCGCGAGCTGATGGCACTCTACGAGGAGCTCGTCGATCCGGCGCACACGAACGAATGGATCTCGAACAACGACCTCACGAAACTCGGCCTCGCCACGAAGGGCCGCTCGAACAACGTGATGGCGTCCGTGCGGCTTGCGGAATATGGAATTTCGATGCGCGAGGTGCATGAGGCGCTGCGCGACACGATGGAAAAATACGCGGAAGCAAAACGCGGGGCCTAGGCCCCGCGTTTTCGTCAGTTTGGCAAACAGTCGACGGTCCAGGTGCTTTTCCCCGAGCCGCCATACGCGGCGGCGAGCGCTTTGCCGATCGGCGCGTAGGCCACGCCGTCGTCGGAAAGCGTCAGCAGGAACAGTCGGGAAAAGGTGACCGAACCGCCGGCGTTGCACGACACGCTCGTAAGCAGGCGCGCGTCATCCCCGCAGAACGTCGGATAGTTGAAGCTGGTGCCCGAACAGGACGCGAATGCGTCGTCGTACGCGGCGATGGCCGACGGCCGCAGGTCCTCGACGAGCAGCGATTCCTCGCCGAGCGTCCCGTTCGCGTACGACCGCTTGAATAGACCGCCGCCCTTCGCGTTGTCGCAGACCGTGTAGCCGCCGTTCCCGGAAAACGCGCAGTGCCCGCTTCGGTCCGCGTACTGGGCCGTCTTTCCCGTGCTCGCGTCGAACACCATTCCGTGCGCGCCGTCGCTCAGGATCTGATGGAAGACGATCGAGGATCCGTCCTTCGCGTAGTCGGGGTCTTCCTGCCTGGCGACGCCGGTGAGCGGCGTCGGGGTTCCGATCGCCAGTCCGCCCGCCGTGAGCGCGGCGACCATCAGCGTGTCGGTGTCGGTTGCGACGTAAAGCAGCGCGGACCCGTCCGGGCTGACTTCGGGCCACGTGCCGGACGCGACCAGCGTCCCGGTCGTGCCCGAGGCCGTATCCACGGAGACGATTTTCTTTTTCGTCGTCGATTGGAATACGCTCGCGTACGCCACGGTACCGTTCGGATTCCAGGCGGGATACGATTCGCTTTCCGAGGTGTCGGTCAGGCGGGTGACCGTTCCGATCGAGCCCGTCGAGAGATCGAGGCGGGCGGAAAAGAGATCGCACGCGTCGTCGGTGCCGTGGTCGCCGCAGCCGCCGTTCGACGCGAAGTCGGCGGCGAACACGATGCGCGCGTCGCCCGCGGCCGGGGCCGTGTTCGTCGCCGGCGGTTGAGACGCGGCGGGCGCGGTCGAGACCGTCGGGGCGGGTGCCGTTTGAGGGTCCGCGCCCGGAGCGGAAGCCGCCGGCGTCGTGGTGACGGTCGAGACGGTCGTCGGCGGAACGGGCGCAGGAACCAGTTTGTTTCCGAAATAGACGCCACCGGCGCCCATGCCGACGGAACCGAGGAACAGGAGAAGGAGTCGGAATTTCATAGGGCGTTCGGTCATAGGTGCGTGGAAACCCATTTTGGCGTATCCTAACGGGTGATTGATTCGCTCATCATACCTTCTCCTATGGGATTTTGGAAAACGTTCCTCACGCTGCCCGTCGCCGTTCGCGTGGTCTCCGTCGTCATCGGGGGCATGGCGCTCGGAACCGCCGGTTCCGTCGCCGTGCTGCATACGCAAGACGACATGCCGTCCACGGCCGTGACGTCCTCGTCGACCGACGCGTCCGCAACGACCGCGGCATCCGCCAACGCCGGATCGTCCTCGGCGACGACCACGGGCGTCTCAACCTCGACCTCTGCCGTTCCCGCCACCACGAGTGCGGGCGTTCCGGTCATCTACGTGAACATCGCGTCCCACAGCGAGGACGGAACGACGCCGGGCTACCCCGATTTTTCGACCGACAAGGCGTCGTTCGATACGGAACGCGCCGGCGTGGTGGCGTTTGCGAACATGATCGCGCAGCACCAGGCGAAATACGATTACCAAAGCGATTGGAACTTCCTGCTCGGCGTCCAGAAGTACGACGCGGGCGACGCGAGTACGAACGGCAAGAACGTGCTGCGCTACCTTTCGGAGGATCTCGGATTCGCCGTCGACCCGCACTCGCATGAGAAGAACGGGTACAATTACGCCGACGTCGCGTATCTCATCAAGGCCAACGGCGTGGAACCGTCGCACGTGGTCGGCGGGTTCATCGCGTCGCCCGCGGACCAGTCAAAGCTGTCGTATCTCTCGACGCTGACGCACGGATCCAAATATCCGACGTACGAATGGAAGCCGGAAATTCTTTGGGGCGGCGGCACGGGCAACCACGTGAACGAGTCGGCGCTTTGGATCTCGGGCATCTGGCACCCGAAGAGTGCCTCAAGCTACGCGGTGGACGACCCGAGCGCGCCGTTGCCGGTCGTCGGGCATTATGAGAGCGGCTGGAATGGCCTCGATCAGCTCCTGGCGCTCCAAGGCGAAGGCAAGCTTACGGAGGGCAACATCTACACCGTGACGATCATGAGCGACCAGCCGGATTTCACGGACAGCTACGTGAGCGCGTTCTCGGCGAAGCTCGACGAGTATGCGGACGAGACCGCGGCCGGGAAGATCGTCTGGGCCACGATTGAGGAAACGTATGACGCGTGGGTGGACTCCTACGGGTCGAAGGCGTCGATCCTGCCATGGTCGGGAACGACGACGGCCGACAGCGGCCCGAGCGCGCATTCGTCGACGGGCGGTTCGTCGTCCGGGAGCTCGTTGCCGCCGAAGGGCGGCTCGTCCGGTTCCGCGTCGGGCGGAAGCCTGCTGGACCCGAGCGTGAAGGCGAACTGCGGGAATGGGACGTGCGACAAGCTCGAGAAAACGAGCGGCCTATGTCCGACAGATTGTTCGTAGGTGAACGGCGCGGGGTTTGACCCCGCGTCTTATTTTTGGTAGGTTACTGGACCAGCACAACACGCTGGCGGAGTACATCGTGCAGACATTCGACTCATTCGACGCATTTCGCGCGTTCGCCTTCATTCGGGCGGCCGCGCTTGCCATGGAGGCCGAGCAGACGACGCTCGGCGCGATCGCGACCGTCGACGTGCCCGAGAAGGGGCCGGCGTGGGTCGTCGAGGACGGCTCCGTTCGCCGGCCGGACGGCGGGTTTTTCCAGATCGCCGGCGTGAACGTCACGCGCGCGGCGGGACGGGAGGTGACCGGCTGGCGCCAGCCCATGATCATGGGCGACGGCAACGGCTACGTCGCGCTCGTCCGCGCGACGGATCGCGTCTACGACAAGCACCTGGTGCGCCTCAAGGCCGAGCCGGGCAACCTCGGGATCCGTCTCGCGTCCGACAGCCCGTCGGCGAGCGACCAGAATTCGCGGGTCCTTGTCGCGCCGCCGCTCCAGTTCTCGGGGTCGAACCTCGCGCACCACGAGCGTGCGCTCCGCGGCGAGACGGATGACAAGGGCGGCCCGCTCAAGCCCGTGCCGCTCGCGGACCTCGTGGCTTGTCGCGATGACATCGCCTGGGAGAACGCGAGCGAGGACGGCGGCCGGTTCTTCGAGAAGCGGAACCGCTACGGCCTCCTCGATCTCGACACGATCGGCGTTCGTCGCGTCGAGGACGCAGTCAATGCCCTCGGAGTCGCGGCCGAGGACTTCGCCTGGGTGCGCACGAACGTTCTCTGGGAGATCCGCCGTGCCGGCCTTGCGAACGGCCATTTGCGCAGCGGCATGTCCCTCCTCGTCGGCTAGGCACCCCCCACGGTGCCTCTTTTTTATTGACGAAATGCTCATCCGGAGGTAGGGTCTGTACGTTATGAAAGCCCTCATTGCGGCCGGCGGTCACGCGACGCGCCTGCGTCCGATCACCTGGACAACCAACAAGCACCTCATTCCGCTTGCCAACAAGCCGATGCTTTGGCATGTCATCCGCAAGATCGCCGACGCGGGGATCACGGACATCGTGATCAACGTGAATCCGGGCGAGGTCGGCTCCATGAGCGCGGCGCTTGGCGACGGGACGGAGTTCGGCGTGACGCTTTCGTATCTTGAGCAGAAGGGCGGCGCGAAGGGCGTGGCGCACGTGGTGGCGAACGCGGAGGAACACCTGCGCGGCCACAAGTTTCTGTTCTTCCTCGGAGACAACATCATCCTCGGCTCCATCAACACGTTCGTCGAACGTTTCCAAAACGAGAGCCTCGACTGCATGCTGGCGTTCTCGCGCGTGAAGGACCCGCAGCGCTTCGGCGTTCCGGAGTTCGACGCGAACGGGGCGCTCGTGCGCATTCTCGAAAAGCCGTGCGAGCCGCCGTCGGACTTCGCGGTCACGGGCATTTATTTGTACAACGAGGATTACTTCGACGCGTTCTCCAAGATCCAGCCGTCGGCGCGCGGCGAGTACGAGATTTCGGACATCAACACGTGGTACATCCAGAACGGCCGCAAGGTTGGCTACGAGGAAATCACCGGCTGGTGGAAGGACACCGGCACGCCGGACGCGCTGCTTGAGGGCAACGCGCTCGTGATGGACTGTCTCGCCCGCGAGTCGTTCGTCGTCGAGGGCGACGTGGAGGAAGGGGCGCAGGTCCAAGGATTGGTTCAGATCGGGAAGGGAACGAAAATCGCTGCCGACTGCCTGATCCGCGGGCCGGTGACCATCGGCGACAACTGCAGGATTTCCGGCACGTACGTCGGCCCGTACACGTCGATCGGCAACGACGTGACCATCAAGGATTCCGAGGTGGAGCACTCCGTGGTCTTCTCCGGCGCGACGATCGATACGACGGAACGCATTTGCAACAGCCTCATCGGCCTGAACGCGACGCTCGTCGACGCCCGCCGGACGCATCCGAAGACCGCGCATCGGCTGATCGTCGGGGATAACAGCTTCGTCGAGCTTTAACGTATGGAAATGCCCGAGTCGTTGCGCGATGCGTTTTATCGGGAGCGGAACGTTCCGTACAAGATTCCGTTGTCGACCACGGAACAGGACGACTGCTGCTCGGGGAAGCATGCCAGACTTCTGCGCGAGTGGGCCTTGTCGGGCGTCGAGATCAGACAGCGCGTGTGTTGGTTCCGTTGGAGCGATTTGGCGTTGCCGGACGAGGTCGCGAAGATTCCGCACGACGACTGCACGCACGTGTTTCTCGAAGCGAACGTCGATGGCGATTGGAAGGTCGTGGACGCGACCTGGGACCCGGGACTCGCTGCAGCGCTGCCGATCAACGAGTGGAACGCGAGCATGGCGATTGCCGTCCCGCCGACGCGCCTGCTGTCGCCGGAGGAGAGCTCCGCGTACATGGCGGCGTCGACCGTGAAGGAAGACGAGACGTATCTGGCACGGCATCGGGAATTTTTTCAGGGGCTGAATGAGTGGTTCGAGCAGGCCAGAAAATCTCCGTGAGTCTAAAAAGATGTTCGTCACTCGGTGACGAACATCTTTAATATGCGTTAACGCTCGGGCAGAGATGCTACCGGGATATGTTCGTCACCGAGTGACGAACATCCGTCAATTCCTCCGCGCCATGGTACGTTGGAACACGCAGGTATTCCAGGTAATCCTGCGGAGTGGGGAACCACTTCTTTACGATATCCATGTCCACAACCGGAAGGTCCTGTTCCTGCCGCGCGTAAGCGGCATGGCTTGACCACCGATATTCATTCAGGGATTTATCTGCGACCGGCCAGTCGGGTTTATTGCCATCTCGCCATTTGTGCGGCGTTGCATCGAGGACATTGAGATGAATGTAGCGCGGAAGGAGTTGTAAATGCTCCTGGGAGTCCACGGGCTTCGCCTTAAATTCGCTTTCGAATAACGCTCCCGTTCGACTGTATTTCTTGTTGAAACCCTTTGAGTATCCCATCTCTAGCTTGTGCAAAAACTTTGAAATTCCATTCGGATTCGCCGCCTTCATCAGAATGTGGAAGTGGTTGCTCATCAGGCAAAATGAAACGATGCTGACGTGCGTCGTTCGAAATTCCGATAGCATTCCCGATGCGGCGAGCATCGCGTCTTTCTCAATTGGACGTCCCGGATGACGATAATCCACGTCATTGAATAGGTACATCGAATTGTAAAACCGTTGGAAGTCCTGTTCTTCGGCAAAAACAACGCGTTTGTCGACTCCGCGGTTATAGACATGGTAAAAAGCTTTGAATCGAATGGTTCGCGCATAGCGACTAGTTTGTTCGTCACTCGGTGACAAACGTTCGTCACCGAGTGACGAACAGTTTTTTCAGCGTGGTTCGGCCGAATATGTGCAACTCCTCCATCGCACGCGTCAGCGCCACGTAGAGCAAGTCGCGCTTGATCTTTCGAAGCTCCGCGTCCTCGACCGCGAGGAAACCCTCCGGCACGCCGACGACGCAGACGACGTCGAACTCGACGCCTTGTGACTCGTGGACCGTGAGCACGTGGATATCGCTTCGATCGGCGAACGCGGCGCGGAATGGATCGAGGTACTCCGAGGACGGGCAGAGCACGCCGAGGTGCGCCTGCGCATTTTTTGATTTCAGGATGGCGGCGACGCGCGCGATCTCGTCGTCGACGCTCGCGCAGACCTCGTCGGTGACGGCCGGGCCTTCCTTCAGGCCTTCCGGGATTGAGACGCGGAACCCGAGCGTGCCGAGATACGACAGGATCTGCTTCGTGTTGCGATACACCTTGTCGAGCTCCACGCGCTGGCCCGTGCCGAACGATTCGCCCGCCTCGGTCCAGTCCCGGATCGTGCCGAGCAGTACCTGCTGGCCGAGGTCGCCGACGTAGAGCATGGCCTTCGTCTCCGTCGACGCGCACGAGCGCATGAGGTCGATCTGCTCGGGGAGATAGTTTTGGGCCTCGTCGACGACGATGAGCGGGTAGGTGAGCGGGACGACGCGGCGCTTGCGCGTGACCTCGAAGTTCTTCTTTTGGACGAGAAACTCCTCCTCGCGCGTGAACGCCCCGGCCTCGTCGCGCTTGGCGCGCAGCAGGATGGCGAGGTCAAACCGGTCGAGCTCGTTCGCGTTCGCCTGCGCGGTGAACCGCGCGAGGTCGGCGCGTTCGAATGACGGCTCGTAGACGGTTCGCAGCCGGTCGAACGCTCCGCCGCGCGGCTTGCCCACGGCGAATCCCGACCGCATGGCGTCGCGTTTCTTGCGCTCGAACGCGTCCACCTCCGCGTCCACGCCGTTCGCGCGCCGAACGAAGGTCGCCCCGGTAATTCCGAGCCGCTCGAGCGCCCAGGCGCCGAACGTCGTCACGGTCACGTCGTGGATCCCGAGGTCCGGCAGCAATTTCGAAAAATAGGCGCGCGTGCCCTCGTCCTGCACGAACACGATCACGTCCCCTGACGGAAAGCGCGCGCCCGTGTCCGGCGACTGCACGAGGTACGCGATGCGGTGGAACGCGAGCGTGGTCTTGCCCGATCCGGCCGGTCCCGCGATGAGGAACGAGCCCGTCGCCGGCGCGCGGATCACGTCGTCCTGCGCCCGCTCCATGCGCTCGACGATTTCCGGCAGCAGGAAGCCGGCCTTGCGTTGGGACAAGGCTTCCTGGTGGATGAGCGTGCGGCCGTAGCCCTCGCCCTCGCTCGCCATGAACACGATATGCCCGCCGACGATCATGAACTGGTCCTTGCGCCGAAGCTCGTCGCCGATGTCGGAGAAACGCAGGCGAGCGGCCGGCGACATCCAGGAAAAGATCGACTGTTCCATCATCTGGAACTTTCCGAAGTACCACGACTCAATCTTGCCCGCGTCCGTCTTCACGTCGCAGCGAAAAAAATACGGGCTCGGAAACAGATGGTGGAGCTGGTCGAGCCGTTCGTCGAAATGGCGGACGAGCTTGTTGCGCACGGCCGGATCCGTCGCCGGATCGTGTTTTTGGCGGTCGAGCTTCTCAAGCGTCGCGGTGACGGTGTTGATTTCGGCGTTCGCCGCGCCACGGACGGTTTCCACGCGCGCCGCCGCTTCCGTGAGCAGGCCTTCCTTGTTCACGTCCATAGCTAGCGTTGCAGCCGCTTCGTGAACAGGCCGCTCACGTCGCCGACGGTTCCGAAGAAATAGAGCGCGCGGCCGTTTTGGTCGATCGCGAACGAGCCGAGGTTCGCGCCTTCGACGAGCCGCGTGACGTTACGCCGATCGCGGTGGTCGAGCTCGACGGATTCGATGGCGTCCGGGAGCGCGTACATCACGTATCCGTGGTTTGGGTACCAGCCGATGCCCGTGATCGGGGTGGAGAGGCGCGTGATGGTTTCGTCGGAGTGGGCGGACGCGTCGTACACGTGCAGATCGAATCCGTCGGTGTACAGCAGGCGCTTGCCGCCGGGTTCCCACTGCCAGAAGGTCGCGTTCGCGGTGAGCAGGATCGGTTGGTCGCCGCCCGCCGCGTTCACGAGTACCACGCGGTCGCGCGTCTCGTCCTCAAGGAGCAGGACGCCGTCCGGGGCGTCGCCGAAGCGGTAGGAGCCGAGCGGGACGTACGCGAGAATCTCGCTCGCGGACCCGTTCGTGCGCGACACCGCGACGTGGTCGTTCGA